>WGGC01000190.1 GCA_015491905.1 Bacteroidales bacterium
CCCAACCGATAAAAAGACAGATCCGTATCACCATTATATAAAAAATTATATTATTGGCATTCAATTTATTAAAGGAAGCACGCTTGCCAAAACATATTCAATTCGTGTTCCTCAAAAAAAAGTACCTAAAGTGCGCGTTATGCTGGATTAACTTTAATGTTTATGTGTTGGCTTTAGTGTTTTTAGGAAAAAAATAAAGAATCCGTACTTTTTAGGCAAAGCCTATATGTAATTTAATCTTTTAAATTTATTTCCATAATCATTATCTGACATCCTTTATATTAAATTTTTTCGTTAATTTTGAGAAAAAACATAATACTATGGATGCAAAAAGCGTGGTTCAAAAATTATTGGAAGGAACAGGGATTCAGTTTAACGGAAATCAGCCTTTTGATGTTCAGGTTCACGACGAACGTATTTATAAGCGGTGGTTATCAGAAACCGAACTGGGATTAGGTGAATCATATATGGACGGATGGTGGGATTGTGATCAGCTGGATGAGTTTTTTAACAGGGTTTTGAGGGCCGGTCTTGAAGATACTATTAAAAGAAACTGGAAGGCTGCATTATTTATTTTATCAACTCAGCTTATAAACAGGCAGACGAAAAGAAAGTCGAAGGAAGTAGGCCGCAGGCATTATGATATCGGAAATGATTTGTTTGAAAAGATGTTGGACAAACGACTTATATACTCATCAGCCTATTGGAAGCATGCCAAAACACTTGAAGAAGCGCAAGAAGCCAAGTTAGATATGATTTGTAAAAAGCTGGAATTAAAGCCGGGGATGAAAGTTCTGGACATAGGTTGTGGTTGGGGAGGTTTTGCAAAGTTTGCAGCAGAAAAATACAAGGTAGAAGTATTAGGAGTAAGCATTTCAAAAAATCAGATTGAATTAGGAAAACAACTATGTAAAGGGTTACCTGTGGAACTTCGGTTTCAGGATTACAGGGAAGTTCAGGGTAAATTTGATGCTGTTTTATCCATCGGATTTTTTGAACATGTAGGATATAAAAACTACAAGACTTACATGAAAGTTGTAGACCGTTGTTTAAAAGAGGACGGAATATCATTAATACATACTATTGGAAACAACACGACGGTAACATATGTAAACCAGTGGACTGACAAGTATATTTTTCCAAAGGGGATGTTACCATCAGTTGCACAAACTGCCAAAGCCGCTGAAGGGATATTTGTAATGGAAGATTTACACAATTTCGGTCCTGATTACGATAAAACTTTAATGGCGTGGTATGACAGGTTTCACAATGCGTGGCCGGAATTAAAAGCTTCGGGGAAGTATGACGAACGTTTTTACCGTATGTGGCGTTATTTTTTACTCAGTAGTGCAGGAGGATTTCGTTCGAGATTTAATCAGTTGTGGCAATTTATTTTCACAAAACCCGGTAGAGACTTACCTGTAAATTGCAGGATAGGTTAAATATAATATAACCTTTAAAATATTTCAGTAAAAAAATTGACAGATATTTTACCCTTTTGGGATAAATTTTATATTTTTATTTCCCTGTCTCTAAATCCTAAAAGATATAAAATTGTATCCAGTCCGTTGGAAGAAATAGCATGTTGAGCAGAAGCTTTTACTTTAGGTTTAGCATGAAAAGCAATACCTAAACCTGCTTTTTCCAGCATTGGCAAATCGTTAGCTCCGTCGCCAACAGCAATTACCTGTTCCAGGTGTATATCTTCTTTAAATGCTATTCTTTCCAGGAGTTCAGCTTTTCTTTGCCCATCAACAATTTCATTTAAATGACGACCTGTAAGCTTTCCATTCACAATTTCCAGTTCATTGGCGAAAACATAGTCAAAATCAAATTTATTTTTCAGAAAATTTCCAAAATAAGTAAAGCCACCTGACAAGATTGCAATTTTATAGCCATAATATTTAAGTGTTTTCAATAAGCGCTCTGCCCCGTCGGTAATAGGTAAATTTTCAGCAATTTCTTTTAATACAGATTCATCCAGACCTTTGAGTAAAGCAACTCTTTGGCGAAAACTTTCTTTAAAATCAATTTCGCCATGCATTGCTCTTTCAGTAATTTTTTTCACTTCTGTTCCCACTCCGACTTTTTCTGCCAGTTCGTCAATAACTTCGGTTTGTATTAATGTGGAATCCATGTCGAAACATACCAACCTGCGGCTACGGCGAAAAATATTATCTTCCTGAAAAGCAATATCCACACCTGTTTCACCGGATATTTTCAAAAAATATTGTTTCATTTTTTTAATATCCAGGGGAGTTCCTCTTACTGAAAATTCAATAACAGAATTACTTATTTTATTTTTTCCATTTAGAGATTTTCTTCCTGAAAGGCGATAAATGGTATCTATATTTAACTTCTGATCGGCAATAATTTTTGAAACTTTCGCAAGATGAACAGCAGAAAGTTTTCTTGCTAAAACGGTAATCAGGTATCTTTCTTTTCCTTGTTCATTAACCCATTCTTCATACTTATCAATAGAAATAGGAGTAAATTTAATATTACTATTCATTTCGTATGCTTTAAAAAGCAAATCTTTTAAAATACTAGAAGCACCGGATTTTTCAGGAACTTCAAATAAGATTCCCAATCCCAATTCACGATGGATAACGGATTGTCCCATATCCAGTATATTAACATCATATTTAGACAATATATCTGTTAGGGAAGCTGTTAACCCAGGTTTATCTTCCCCGGAAACATTTAATAAAATAATTTCTTTTGAATTAGCCATATCAAAAATGTTTTATAGAGTTCAAAATTATTATTTCCTTTGGAAAAAGCACTATTATTTAGCAATTAACATTATTTTACCTGATTTACATAAAAATAGTTTCAATTTCTGTTTATGGTTTCCGGAAATCAGAATGTAATCGTTTACCGCAGGTGATGCTGTAAAAGGTGCCGGTTTAGTGGTGCATGCAATCCTGTCAGGCAGGGAAGTTGCTGAAATGGTGCACGGGTACTTATCAAAAACAAGTTGAATTATCTAACTTTCTGATTTTAAATTTACCTGAAATAATATTATTATTGGGCGTGAAGATAACATTTTTAAACTTTTGTTGCAGCTTTTTTTTATTTACAGCTTTATAACCTATAGCCACGTTTATTTCTTTGGGAGAAACTTGTATTTCAAGTGAAGAACTATCCGGAAAATCAGAACAAGCTGTTTGTAACTTTTCACTCCATATTTCTGTCAGCACCAATTCACGAAACGAAGGGTGGAAAGGGCCTGCAACCAACTCAGAACCATTAAGAAGGCCTTCAGAAGGGTGTAAGCCTAAGCGAATTACCTTTACACCGTTATTTTCAAATAACGGAAGTAAAACTTTTGACCAGTTCACAGCTTCTTCAATAGAAAGAGGTTTATATTTCCCTTGAAGATACCAGCGGTGCATAGCTGTATTTTTAATTACCAATGAAGGATATATACGGGTATTACCAGCTCCAAAGGCTATAATCTTTTTTGCTGTTTCCATTGATTTGTCAAGAGTATCGTGTGGCAGGCCTATCATCATTTGCAAGCCCAAATCAAATCCAAAACTTTTTATTTGTTCAGATGCAATTTTAACCTGATGTGCTGTATGTCCACGAAAAGATGCCTTTAGCACCTCATCGTTTAATGATTGTGCTCCTAATTCGATGGTGGACACATTATATTTTTTTAATCTCGTCAGCACTTGCTCATCAATATAATCTGGCCGGGTAGAGAGTCTAATTCCCTTTATCTGCCCTGATTTCAGATATGGCTGGACTACTTTGAGGTATCCTTCCTGAACTTCTGTGGGAATACCTGTAAATGTTCCACCAAAAAATCCGACTTCAACAAAACGGGAATTTTGTTTAAAGCTTCGTAAATATCGGCGTATTGTTTCATCCGTTTGAGAAAAATCGGGTGCTAAATAATGGCCTGAAATCTTTTTTTGATTACAAAAAGCACACTGAAAAGGGCAAGCCATTTCGGGAACAAAAACAGGGATGGTATAATGCTTTATTTCATTCATTGATTTTGCAAAAATAGTAAAGCCTGTCCAAAAAAAATTAAAATCATGAAATGACGTGTGAATTTAGTAATTTTGTACCCTAAAAAAGAAAAGAAATGACGGCAAAAGATATAGAAATAATGGCTCCTGTAGGGTCTTATGAATCATTAATGGCAGCAATTCAAGGAGGGGCAAATTCTGTTTACTTTGGGATAGATAAACTTAATATGCGTTCGAGATCATCAAAAAATTTTACACTGGATGATTTGGTAAAAATAACTGATATATGTAAAAAATATAATATTAAAAGTTATATTACTCTAAACACTGAAATTTATGATGATGAATTAGACCTAATGCATTCCATTGTAGATGCGGCAAAAGACAATGGAATTACTGCTATAATAGCATCAGATCAGTCGGTAATTCAATATGCTTACAGTAAAGGTGTTGAAATACACATGTCCACTCAGGCTAACATTTGTAACATAGAAGCTGTAAAGTTTTATTCTGCTTTTGCCGATGTAATGGTAACAGCCAGGGAGTTAAGAGTAGATCAGGTAAAGGCGATTACCCGGGCTATTAAGAATCAAAATATACGGGGACCAAAAGGAGAGTTGGTACAAATTGAAATATTTGCTCATGGAGCATTATGCATGGCTGTTTCCGGAAAGTGTTATTTAAGTCTGGATAATTTAAATTCGTCTGCCAACCGTGGTGCCTGTTTACAACCATGTAGAAGAAAATATACGGTAAAAGATACAGAATCTGATTTGGAACTGGAGGTAGATGGAAAATACATTATGTCTCCAAAAGATCTTAATACTGTTTCTTTTTTAGATAAAATACTGGATGCAGGGGTACGGGTTCTTAAACTTGAAGGCCGTGGCAGATCACCTGAATATGTTAAAACTGTTACCCGAGTTTACAGGAATGCCGTAAACTCATGGTTTGAAGGGAATTATACTCAAAAAAATATTGATGTCTGGAATTCAGAATTATCGAGAGTTTATAATCGTGGGTTCTGGAGTGGATATTATATGGGTAAGGAGCTGGGAGAATGGACGGAGGATTATGGCAATCAGGCTACTGAGAGAAAAATATATGTAGGCAAAGTAACTAATTATTTTAGTAAAATACATGTTGCTGAAATAAAAATAGAAAGCCATAAAATAAATATTGAGGAAGAGATAAAGATAATAGGAGAAACAACAGGGGTTTATGAAGACCGGCTGTCTGAAATAAGAGTAGATTTGCAGGGAGTTAAAACAGCAAAAAAAGGAGATATTTGTTCTATTCCTGTAAAATCTGTTGTAAGACGAGGAGATAAGGTTTATAAAGTTGTACAGGCTGTCAAAAGTATTCCCAATTTAATTCAATAGTTTAAATTTGATCCAGTTTTTTCCGGTTACCTTTTTGCATTTTTTTATAAAAAGAAGGGCTGTACCCTATCACCTTTTTAAATTGATTGGAAAGATGTTGTACACTGCTATATCCTGTTTTCCATGCAATTTCACTTAAACTCAATTCATCATAAACCAATAATTCTTTTACTCTTTCTATCCTTTGCAGTATAATATATTTTTCAATTGTAATACCAACAATAGAGGAAAACAAATTGCTAAGGTAAGAATATTCGTATCCAAGATTTTTAGAAATATATTCAGATATGTTAACATGGCCGTCAATCTCTTTATCATAATGAATCAGATTGATGATTTCTGTTTTGATTTTTTCAATAAGTTGTTGTTTTTTGTCATTAAGTAATTCAAACCCTTGTTCTTTTAATTTTTTATCAAGTAATCTTTTTTTATCAGTAGTCATTTCGCCCTCATACAAAACTTCTCCAAGAGTAACAGAAACCGGTTTCAACTCCAACTCATTCATTACTTTACGAACGGCAAAAATACATCTATTACAAACCATATTTTTAATAAAAATCTTTTTTGTATTATCGTCCATAATCATATATTTTATTGATTGCCACAAAGGTATAACATTTTCTATTTGGAAATCAACCAATACATTGGGTTTAATGTTTGTTTATTTTTCCATAATTCAAAATGAAGCATGGTGTCGCCCTGCAAGGTTGTATGCACTATTCCAATAGGCATTCCGGTGTTCACAGACTGTCCTGGTTTCACAAAAGATTTACGCAGGTGTGAGTAAACGGTAAAGTAGTCTCCATGTTGCACAATAACAGCTATATTGGTTGTTGTAATAGGAACGACACTAACTACTTTTCCGGAAAACACTGTATAAACCATTGCACCCGGGTTAGTAGTAATATTAATACCATTATTCCTGATTTTGACATGTTTTAAAACAGGGTGCTGATGGACACCAAAAGTTTGGGATACAATTCCTTTTTTAACCGGCCATGGCAATTTTCCTTTATTAGAAGTAAACGCTTTAGATAGCCTGGTTATTTTAGGAGTATAGGGTAATTTTTTCCCGGTTTTGGCTTTAATTCTTTCTTTTTCTCTCGCTTTGGCCCTAGCCTTTTCTCTTTTTGCTTTTGCTATAGCCAGAGCTATAGTCTTTTGAATTTGTTTATTTAATCTATCAGATTCTCTTTTTTGTTTTCGCAATTTACTTTGTAGCGAACGTTCTTTTTTTTGAAGTTTTTGTTTTACGAGATTTTTTTTCTTTTGTTCAAGTTCCAATAATGAAATTTGAGAAATTTCCTGATCCAACAACCTTTTTTTTCGAATAATTTGGCTTTTAATTCGTGATTTCTTGTTGTTTATCAAAGACTCTATTTTCAATATTCGGTTGGATTCTTTTCTTATATAAGATGAAATCTCTGATAAATAACGTAGTCTTTGATATGCCTGATTAATATCTTTTGATGAAAATAAAAAAACAAGTCGGGTATATGGATTATTATTTTTATATACATAAAAGGCTATTTCTCCATACTCTTTTTTTAATATTTTTAAACGGGAATTGAGGTTTTTAACTTGCACATTTAACGTTAATGTACTATCAGAAAGTAAATTAATTTCTTGTTTTAAAGTAGAGGTTAGTTCTTGCCTACGTTTTATTTTATTATTTAAAAGCGTTAAAGAATAGAGTGTATTTTTTTTGTTTTTACTAATTTTTGAAATTAGTAAATTAGTATAATTTATTTGTTTTTCGAGTGTTTCCCGTTTTTTTTTAAGATTATTCAATGATTGCTGTCCGAAAATTGAAAAACCAGGAGCAAAAAATAAAATAAACAGTATGAAATGAATTCTTTTTGTCATTTCAGATTAATTATAATGTTGTCATGTATTTATAATCTTATATTTCATTAGTCACATTTAACTTACCATAATTGAATAATGATTTTCCCTTCCCTGTGAAGTTTTTTCTATTTCACAGGGTGAATGTAATTTAATAATTATTCAATCATAAACGTTTCATTTTATATTTTGACGGAATATAAAAAGGAAAACCAAAAGATTGATTTAAATTAATATTTTTAAATGTAATAAATATTTCTGTTTTTGGATTAGAGTAGATAACTAATTTCACTTTTTGTGGAAAAGCCATTCCATCAATAATTTGATGTGAATCATAAAAAACTTCTATTCTGTGAGGTTTTTGGCCAGGAGTTTGTTGTAAAACATCCATTTTATGAATTCGGAAGTTATCAGGGTTTAACCAAATTTTTTGATAAATAATAGTTTTATTGTTATCAACATTTTTACTAACTAAAACTAATTTATAGTAATTTCCATCCAGAATAACTTTTTCTGAATTAAAAGTGAGGTTTTGGTTTAACCCATTTCCAAGTAATATGGACTGCAAAACACTATAGTTTATATTTGTATGAAGCAAACTATCCAGCAAACTGAATTTTCCCTTAAAATAGTATTTCTTTAACCTGTTAATCATTTTTAAAGAATCAGGGGTTATTTCTATTCTTGCAGCTTCTATTCCCATTCCGGGAACAATACTAGCCCAAAGGATACTATCTTTTTGCATTCTGAGGTTGACTTTAAAAGCCAAATCAGATTTTCCCTGTTTTATATAGTTAACGGCAAGTTTTGAAGACAGTTTTTTAAACGTTACTTTATGGTCTTCCATTTTATGATATAATGTACTAAAGGTTTCTGGTTTCAATTCAGGCCTGACGATTTTTTTAGTCGTTTTACAAGATGAAATTCCTGTTAAAATGGAAATAATAACTAAAAAATATAATGAAGTTCTAATATAAATTTTAAACATAAAGTGTCAATTTCATAAAAACATTTCACACAAATAAAAGCTAAAAATAAACCTAATTATTCTATTAACTTCCCTGTTTTGATTTTTTTTAGTAAGTTTTTACTATGGTCTTTTAATTTAAGCGCTTTTTTCCATTCTGTAAAAGCTTTTTTCTTTTCACCAAGTTTAAAGAGGATATCACCATAATGCTCAACAACTACACCGGAATCTTTACCCCCATTATTTAACGCCTTTTCTTCCCAATTTAACGCTTGCTGATACTTTTTTAATTTAAAAAGAACCCAGGCATATGTATCAAGATTATTTTGATTGTACGGGTCCATTTTTACTGCTTTAGCAGCCATTTTTTCGGCCTTATTAAGGTTTGTGCCATCTTCAGCAAGATAATAAGCATAATTATTTAAAACAAAGGCATTATCAGGATTTATTTTCAATGCATAATCATAAGCATTATATGCTTTATTTTTCATTTTTAATTCATGATAAGCATCGCCCAGAGAAGAATAAAACTGTTCGAGCAAGGAATTATTTCCGGCAACAAGATTTTTTCCTTTTAATAAATACTTTACAGACTCTTTATATTTTTTATTTTGAAATGTGGCAATACCTGCCATCATATATGGAACAGGCTTATATGGGAAAATTTTAATTACGGAATCTGCATCTGAAAGTAATATAGAATATTTTTGTAATCCTAAATCAGTAAATAAGAGCTGTTCCCATAATGCATAATTATCAGGGTTGTTTGATATAGCTTTTTGCAACAGTGGGCGAGCCTGTTCATATTTTTTATTTTGATATAACATGCTGGCATAAAAGGCTTCTGCCAACTTGTTATTAGGGTGTACTTTTTTCATTACTGTTGCTAATTCCAATGCTTGCTTAGTTTGTTCATCATTTAAATTCCCGGAATAATAGGCGGCAAGGAGGTTTATTTCCGTTTTAACATCCAGCAATGGATTAGAAAAGCCTTTTATAAGCTCTTCAAAAGCCTTTTTCTTTTCTTTTTGTTTCCTGTAAAAATCAGCCAATGAAATATGTACATAGGGATCTTTCGGGTTTAAGGCAATAATTTTTTTATAGGCCCATTCAGCTTTTTCCGGGAAATTATTTTTTGTAGCAAATTCAGCCAGTAAAGCATAAGACCTGGGGTTATCAGGGTTATATTGAATTAGTTTTTCATATTCATTAAGGGCTTTTGATTTTTCACCCAAACGAACATATAAATTAGCAATTTTTTGAGAAAGCCGTTCTTGTCTGCCTATAAGTCCCTGCAGTTTAATATACATTTTAACAGCATTCTTATAGTCACCGGTAAAATTATAAGCATTAGCGAGTTCCTGAACAAACTGTTCATTTTCAGGATATTTTTCAACTAGTTTTTCAAATGAGTTTACATATGCCTTGTAATTACCGTCCATTTTTGCAATATTTCCGTATAAAACTCTATACCATTTATTGGTAGAATCAAGTTTAATTGCTTTTTCAGCATATTGCATTGCTTTTTTCACATTTCCTGCAGAAATGGTCATTGCCGCCAATTCATAATTAGCTGCAGGATCATTAGGATTAATAGTAAGTGCTTTTTGAAGTAAACTGTCGGCCATCTTTAAATGACCTGTTTCTTTTAAAGTAATTGCACGGGCAAACAAATCCGCTTCTTTATACTTTTGCTTTTGAGTTAATACATTATTTGTTTTATTTTTATGTAGATGCTGCATGCTACTGCATGAATACAGCAAGCTGGCAAAAATAAAAACAAGTATTAGAGAAAAGTGATTTAGAGTTTTATATTTCATTAATTTACAATTTTTACCTATATAATATGGTTTTATTTATGCCCAGTATGCCCAAAACCTCCGGCACCTCTTTCGGTCTCATTTAAACTGTCAACTGGGTACAATTTAGCCTGTATATGAGATGCAATAATCATTTGTGCAATTCTTTCTCCATTATTAATAACATAAGGTTCTGAAGATAAATTAATTAAAATAACTTTAATTTCACCTCTATAATCAGCATCAATTGTTCCCGGAGAATTGAGAACAGTAATACCTTTTTTTAATGCTAATCCACTTCGTGGACGTATTTGCGCTTCATAGCCAATAGGAAGTTCAATAAATAACCCTGTAGGAATTAGAGCACGCTGTAGAGGTTTAAGTTCAACGGGAGTTTCCAAATATGCGCGTAAATCCATTCCTGCAGATGCATTAGTTTCATACTTAGGAATCTCATTATTAGATTTATTTACTATGTTTATATTCATTTTTTAGAATTAAATAATAAAGTAATATTATAAAGTTTCAAAAATAAGTAAAAATGACGTTTTAAGAATAAAAGGTGTTAAAGGCATTTGTTAAAGAATGTTTATAAAAAAATCAGCCATTTTCTACTGATTTAACCTCCTTTTTAATAAGCAGCCAAACAATACCGGAATAGAACAATAATAATCCTGCATTAAAGAATATATGATAAGAAGAACTCATTAATGGTTTTGTAATATAATTAATAAAGTAAAAGCCAACAGCAAAAATAGAAATAGTAAGTAGTTTTTTAAGGTTGTAAGGAACCGGAAAAATTCTTCTCCCCCATATAAAAGAAAAAATCATCATAGTAAGATAACAAGCAAAATTAGCCCAGGCAGAACCCATATAGCCATACTTAGGTATTAAGATGATATTTAAAACAATAGTTATAATTGCACCAATAACAGCTACTGCACCTCCATATAGAGTTTTATCAGTAAGTTTATACCAGACGGAAAGGTTGTAAAATACTCCTAAAAATAATTTTGCCATAATTACAATGGGAACAATCTGCAAGCCAATCCAAAAAGGTTTACCTATAAAGTATTTAAATACATCCAAAAAAAGAACTACCAATAAAAAAATAAACCAGGTAAAAGCTACAAAAACCGTCATTATTCTGGCATATGTTATTTTAGCGTCTTTTTTTTCCGATTCAGCGAAAAAGAAAGGTTCAGCGGCATAACGAAACATTTGAATAAATAACATCATTAAAATAGCTAATTTATAATTTGCTCCATAAACACCAATTATACTTTGAACATTAGAGCCGGGAGGTAAAAAATAGCGTAAAAGGATTTTATCTGAAACTTCATTAATCATCCCTGCAAGGCCAATAATTAAAATTGGAAAGCCATATGACAGCAATTTTTTTAATAAAGCATAATCTAATTGAAACTTAAATTGTTTTAATTCAGGAATTAGCATTAAAAGTGTAGATAAAGAAGCAATTAAATTTGATAAAAACACTATTCCAACCATTGGAACATATCGATATAGTAACCAACTTTTATAAGTTTCTGGAAAAGTTTTAGGAATTACAATTAACAATAAAATATTAAGGCCAATATTTATAGAAACGTTAATAATTCGAATTAGAGAAAATCTACGAGCCTTATTTAAAAACCTTAGATATGCAAAAGGAAGTGATGAAACAGCATCGAGCGAAACAATTAATGCAATAAAAATAATATATTGGCTATGACCTGAATAATGGATTAGAGAGGCCAATGAATCTTTAAAAAAAACTGTAATTAGCACAAATAATAACGAAGAAAGTATTAAACTTCCGGTTGCAGTATTAAATACTTTTTTTATATTATCTTTATATTGATTAGCATATCTAAAAAAAGACGTTTCCATGCCATATGTAAGCAAAACCAATAATAAAGCCACATATGCATACAGCTCAGTAATTTCACCATATTGAGATTTATCAAAAACCCAAATAGTATAAAATGGTACAAGTAAATAATTTAATAGTCTTGGAACGATAGTTCCTAGACCATAAATAAGTGTTTCTCCCGCAAGTTTTTTTATTGGATTATATGCCATAATTTAATGCCAAAGATAAATAATTTAATACTTAGCTGGCCAACCGGTAAACTCAAATAGAAGTTAATTTATTCAGCTGGTTTGAAAAGAAGAATAAAGGTAGTTCCTTTATTAATTTCTGAAATAAAGGTTATTTTACCACCCCATTCTTTAATTAAATTGTTTACTATTGCCAGTCCCAGACCAGTACCTGTTGACTTAGTAGTAAAATATGGCTGGAATATTTTTTTCTCCTCTTGTTTAGAAATTCCTTTTCCCGAATCAGAAAAACGGACTTCAATAAATTTATTATCTGGTTTTCCGAGGGATATTTCAATGGTAATTTTTTTAACAGGAGTATTTTCCATTGCCTGAATAGAGTTTTTAATTAGGTTATTAAAAACCCTCACCAAATCATTATGATTAGCAATAATCCATAGTTTTTTATATGATGTTTTTAAAACAAAATCACCTTTAAATGATTTTTGAAATAATGAAATACTTTCGTTAATAGCAGCAATCAAATCAGACTTTTCAATTTTTCCGGCACCCTTTTTAGAAAAATCAGAAAACATACCTGCCACCTGGTTTAAGTTTTCTATTTGTTTTTCAAGGATTTTAGTAATGTTTTTAATTTTTTCATTAAATTCAGGATCATTTTGTTCATATGCTTTTAATAAATATTGCACATTAAGTTTCATTGGAGTCAATGGGTTTCTAATCTCATGAGTAATTTGCTGGGCCATTTCCTGCCAGGCTTTTTCTCTTTCAGTAAATTTTATTAACTCTGCACTCCGTTCAATTTTTCTAACCATCTGATTATATGCGCTTATCAATCTACCTATTTCATCTTTTTTATTCCATTTTATAATTTCATTCTTTTTTTCAAGGCCGACCAAATTTATTTTTTCTTGTAAAATTTCTAAGGGTTTTGTTAAAAAGCGGGACAAATACATAATAATTATAATAACCAATATACCGGTAATAACCAGTAAATTAAGTAAATTGGCAAGCATTTGATAATAAGATTGTTGAATATCTGTCTGCCGCGCGAAATACGGTAAATTAATGATTCCGGCTTTATCTCCATTCATAAGTACTAAAGGAGCATATGCAGAATAATAGATTATGTTGCCCAACCTTTCTTTAGAAATAAAGAACAATTGATGGTCCATTTTTATTGCTTCAAAAGCTTTCGGGTTAATTAAATTATTGTGAGTACCATTAAAAAAAATATCCGGTCTGGAAGAAGCCACAAGCCTGCCATAATTATTATATAAATTAATATCGGTAAAAAAGACATTTGAAAACTTTATCAGGTAATCTTGAATTATATCATTATTAATATTACGTTTATTATCGAAAGTGTTTATTTTATGTTGTAGTTCAACCTGAACAGAATGTGTTTTTTCCCGAAGATAACTATAAACACGAATATTATTATTTTCATTAAAATAATATAAAGAAATAAAGGACAAAACGATAAAAACGGTAAAAATAGTTGCAAAAAATACAATTTGTAATCTTGTTCTAAAAGAAAATTGAATTAATTTAAAAGCTTTTCGTCCATATTTAATCGCCAGGAAAACAAATAAAAATAACCCGAAAATTAAAAACAATTCTGAAAATGGTAAAAGCCAAACAGAAACGGTATCTTTAGGTCTGCTGACAACCAACACTTTATTAAAACCCATTTTAACAACATAATGTACGTATTTATCAAATAAGAAAAATTTATTTTTTTTGACATAAGGAAAATAACTAAGCTCGGCAGGATACATAAAATCGCCATTTTTATATATCAACTTACCGGAATCATACCTTGCAAAAGAATATTTACTTAGAAAGATATTATCAGATTTTAAAGTTTCATTAGCAGCACTATTATCATCAGTAGGGAGAAAATTAGAAAAAAACTCAATGTATAAATTGATGTGAAAATCAGGAATTGTTTGAAGAGGTATTTTTACTAAATAATAAATATTATCTTGTTCATTATTTAGTAACTTAATTTGAAAACCGGGCAAATTATTTAAAATTTTACCTCCCATCCCGGCAAAATAATTATCACACCCAACAATTTGATTACCTGGTTGTATAATTAATTTTTGTTTATCGTAACATAAAGTAAACTGTTTATTATAAATACTAAAATATCCTTTAAAATATTTCTTAACCAGATAATTTTTTAAAAGAATATTTTTATCGGAATTGTAAATTGAATCATTAATAATAGAGTTTATAAAATGGTCTTTTTTAATTTTTAAAACCAGTTTTTCTAACAAATATTCAAGATATGGATCGTTTTCTCTAGAAAGTAAACTAGCAGTAATTTTTTGTTTAGCGTCTTTTAGTTCATGTTTTGTAACATTAATAATAAAAGCTCCGGAAAAGGATAAAATTAAAACAACAAATAAATAGTATAAATATATATTTAATTTATAATCGAAAATTATAGATATAATAAAAAGCCCTATAAAAAGAAAAGAAGTAAGTAAAATTATTTCATTTTCTATATTACAAAAATATAATAGAAGCAAACTAATAATAGTAGTTAAAGCAAAAAAGACTTTTTTTATTTTGAATAAATTAAATAAAATTAAATTTATATCAAAAAGAAAATAAATAATTAGAGTAATTAAAACAATAAATAAAAGCTCAAGAAAACCAAGGAAATTAAATAAAATATAAATGCCTGAAATCTTTTCATCATAAGCAGTAAGAAATTGATCTGCCATCAATAACACTGCAACAGAAAACAGAATACTTATAACCAGAAATAGATATACAAATATTTTATTTATATTTTTATAACTAACCTTTTGTTCCAAACTTATTATCATGCTTTTTAACTGCCACAAAAACAATAAGACAAGAAAAAGGTTTAAAACAAAGTTTGCTGGAGATGAAAATACAAAAAAGAAATACAATTGGGGTGTAAAATAAAACCCGGGAATATTAAAAAGTATTGGATAGATGAAAAAGGTATCGAAAACACGAATTACGGCAATAAACCCTACAGTAATTAACCACCAGATAAGAGATGGTTTTTTTATTTCAGCTTTTTTTCTAAAATAATACGGGCCATATAATATTAGTAAAAACAGAAAAAAGTAAAAAGAAGAATAAAAAAAATATTGAAAAAATACTATGACTGTTGGCCGAAAGGACTTATTTATCTTAATACCTATATTAAATTTTTTTAGATAAAAAACATTATTATTTGAAGAGGCTTTATTTAAAACGTAGGAAAATTGAGGCTTACTTTTAAAATCATCGAAAAAATTAAAGAAAGATCCATGCAGATTATCGTTTTCCTGCAAGGGAACAAAAACAAAAACAGTTAATTTTTTGACACGTTTTCCATAGGAAACATACCATTTATCAGAAGAAAAAATAATTCTTGGTTTTTGATATAAACCTTCTTTTATGTTTAAATTAATTGGCCAATTTGTAGAATTCCAATAATAAAGAGAATCTTTTTTAAAAATTACTACAGCATTCTTTGTCTTTGGAAGTTGTTCATCAAGCACGTCCCAAGAAAGATTATGATATTTATTTAACAGGTTAATTGTCTTTTCAACCAAATAAATAGTTTTTTTTTGTTTTTTTTGTATCTGATGAGAAACTTTTGTTTTTAAGACTTTGGGATTCGTCTCATTTATTATTAATTCATAAAATAGAATAATCAAAGAAAAACTAAAAAGTAAACCAAAAGAAATCGCATAAATATTCCTTTTTGTAACTTTTGTATTTTTCATTTATATAAGAATTAAAATTAATTAGTATAAAACTACATAAAATATGCCAAGAAGGTTTTTTAAGATGGATTTTAATTTTTTCGAAAAAAATAAATAACACTTGAATAATTTTGTTTTTTCTTAGCGTATATATTTGACTTTAGACCATTAATAAATCCATTAAGATATGGCAACCTTCCCTTTTTATAATTTTCGCTAATTAGTGATATATAATAAGAATCTAATTTAAGTGGTTTTAATTCTAAAAATTTAAAATTAAATTTTTCAACAAGATTAATTAAAGCATTAGGAGAAAAATGATACAAATGCCGTGGAACGTCATAGGCCGCCCAAAACCTATTATAATGAGCAGCATCCCACGATAAATAATTTGGAACAGCAACAACAAATATCCCATCCTTTTTCAATAATTTATTAACCGTTTTAACTCGCTGGTTAACATCTAACACATGCTCTAAAACATGCCACATTGTTACCACATCAAATGTCTCATCATTAAAGCCGTTCAACATATTTTCATCATAAACATCTAACCCAAACTCAGCTTTAGCATGCTTCCTGGCATCCAAATCAGGCTCTACGCCTTTTACCTGCCAATTTTTTAATGAAAAATAATTCAAAAATTCACCTGTACCACAGCCTATATCCAGTAATGAACCATACTTAACTAATTTAGTTATTAAGTTGTATTTATATGAAATATTTCTTTCTCTTAAATATCTATATAATGCAACAAAAGGGTTTAACCCTTCAGAATGGTGTGAAATATATTGATCAGACTGGTAATATTTTATTAATTCATCGCTGTCAGGCCTTGGGTTAAGAAAAACCAATTGGCAATTTCTACATTTACTCAAAGAAAACGTTTCTTTTGATAGAAAGAAATCCTCTGTTTCTATGAATTTTTCTATATTTACAGAGGCACATGCCGGACATTTTTTTAAAGTTATCATAATATTGTTTCACGTGAAACATTAATAAATTATCTTCCCAAATAAACAAGGAGAACATTAATATCAGAAGGAGAAACGCCACTAATTCTGGAAGCCTGGCCGATAGAAGATGGTTTAATTTTATTTAATTTTTCACGAGCTTCAAAGGATAATGATTTTAATGCTGAATAATTAAATTCCTTTTTTAAATGAAGATTTTCAAATTTTGTCATTTTATCGGCAATTTCTTTTTCTTTAGAAATATATCCTTCGTATTTAATTTGTATCTCTACCGATTCAATCTCCTCTGAGGAAATTTTATTTGTTTTAATATACTGCGAAAGTTTAGGAATTCGGGATAAAAGTGAGCCAAGTTTAACCTGGGGCCTTAAAATTAAAGTATCCAATTTAACTTTTTGCCTTAGTGCAGACGTATTTTGCTCTAATAATAAAGCATTAACTTCACCAGGAGAAACACTTTCCTTTTTTAAAAAAGTAAATAATTTATCGACATTATCCTTTTTTAATAAAACTTTTTGATAACGTTCTTCAGATGCCAGGCCAAGCTTATAGCTTTTTTCAGTTAAACGAAAATCTGCATTATCTTGCCTAAGTAAAATTCTATGTTCGGCACGGGAAGTAAACATCCTATATGGCTCATCAACTCCTTTAGTAATTAAATCATCAATTAAAACGCCAATGTATGCTTCATAACGTTTCAGGATAAAAGGATCTTTATTATTTATTTTCAGATGCGCATTAATTCCTGCCATTAAACCTTGTGCAGCCGCTTCTTCATAACCGGTGGTACCATTAATTTGCCCTGCGAAGAATAAATTTTTAACCATTTTCGTCTCAAGATTAGAGTTTAATTGAGTAGGAGGGAAGTAATCATATTCGATAGCATAACCAGGCCGAAATATTTTTGCGTTTTCAAAACCGGGTATTTCGCGCAAAGCTTTTACCTGAATATAGTCAGGAAGGGAAGAAGAAAACCCGTTTACATAATACTCAATTGTATCAATTCCTTCAGGTTCTACAAATAATTGATGTCTGGTTTTATCAGAAAATCTTTCGATTTTATCCTCAATAGACGGGCAATAACGAGGTCCAACCCCGGCAATCCTACCATTAAACATAGGAGAGTCCAGGAAACCCAATTTTAAAGTATCATGAACTTTAGGAGAAGTATAAGTTATCCAACAACTCCGTTGTTTAATAAGTTTTGATTTTTCTAAAAAAGAAAACTGTCCGGGTTCCTCATCACCTTTTTGCTCCTCCATTTTAGAAAAATCAATAGTTCTTCCATCAACACGAACGGGAGTGCCGGTTTTTAATTTAGATGTTTCAAAACCAAAAGAAGCTAATTGATCACTAAGTCCATAACTGGCAACATCTCCAATACGGCCTCCATCAAACTGTTTTTTTCCAATATGTATTTTACCATTTAAAAAAGTACCATTAGTTAAAATAACAGATTTAGAATAAATAGTCATTCCCATAGCTGTTTTAACACCTTTAACCTTGTTTCCTTCAAAAACTAATGAAACAACAGTATCTTGCCAGAAATCAAGGTTTTTAGTTTGTTCCAACATCCTTCGCCATTCAATAACAAATCGCATTCTGTCACTTTGAGCCCTGGGACTCCACATTGCAGGCCCTTTTGATTTATTTAGCATCCTGAACTGGATCATTGTTCTATCCGTAACGATAGCTGAATAACCGCCAAGAGCATCAATTTCCCGCAAAATTTGACCTTTTGCAATACCACCCATGGCAGGATTACAACTCATTTGGGCAATAGCATTTAAATTCATGGTAATAAGAAGGACTTTAGAACCCAAATTTGCAGCTGCTGCTGCCGCCTCCGAACCTGAATGACCAGCCCCTACAACAATTACATCATATTTTTCAAACATCGCAGTTTGTTCCACGTGAAACATTTTAAATTTAAGGGAGCAAAGATAAATAATAATCTTCCTTCTTACGCATCTCCAAAATATCCTCTTCACTATGGTCATCGTAGCCTAATAAATGGAGAACTCCATGTACAACGACGCGAGATAATTCTTTTTCAAAAGCGGTTTTAAACATTAAAGAATTTTCTTTTACCCTGTCAATGCTAATATATATTTCTCCCGATATTATATTTGAATTAGAAGAAAGTGGAAAGGTGATAATATCTGTTAGAGTATCATGTTTTAGATATTTCATATTTATATCATACAAATAACTATCATCGCAAAAGATATAATTAATATCACCAACCTTAAACCCCTCTTTATTAATTACATTATTAATCCATAAAGAAAAATCAGGTAGTTTATAAATTTTTTCAATATTAACTTGTTGTATTTCAATCATTTGTGTATTTTTTAATATAATTCATAAAAATAATTATATAACAAAACATTTAATTATTTTTACGACTGTTTAAAACAACTTTAGAATGAAATTATATCTAACCCTTTTATTAATCTTTTTTTCATTTAACTGCAAAGCACAGTATGTTAAACCCCCCATTTGGCAAAAGTACAACAACTTACCATTAAAAACGACCTGGATAAATTATCCCTGGCAAAGTAAATACCTTTTTAATTATGATATTAAATTTTATGCCCTAAATATTAATATTGATGCAAAAAAACCAACCGTTTCAGGAAATGTACAACTTTGGATGAAACCAATCCCGTTAAAAGATACTTTTGCTTTTGAATTAAATGATATAATGTCCATTGATTCCATCCTTATAAACAATAAAAAATTAAATAAATTCACTAGAAGTAAAGGTAATGTAATATTTTCTCATCCATCACAACCCAAAACATCGATGCTAAAAGTAAACGTTTTTTACCATGGTACCGTACAGACCGGTGGGTTTTTTTCAGGAGTATCAACACAATATAATGAAACATGGGAAAAATGGGTAACATGGACACTATCGGAGCCCTTTGCGGCGAAAGATTGGTTCCCAGTAAAACAAGATTTACAGGATAAAGCAGATTCAGCATGGATATTCCTAACAACAGACAGCAATTACATGGCAGGCTCGGAAGGCTTATTAACACAAACTGTTAACCTTCCTAATGGGAAAAAAAGGTATGAATGGAAAACAAGCTACCCCATTGATTACTACCTGATTTCTTTTGCTGTTGCTGATTATATGCAATACAATATCTATCAAAAAGATACAGATTTTTCAAGAGACTCTTTACTAATTCAAAATCTAATTTATAATTCAAATCAATATTTAGCACAAAATAAATCTAAAATCAAATCAACAAAAGGTATGATTACCTTATATAATAAATTATTCGGTAAATATCCTTTTCAAAAAGAAAAATATGGTCATAGCTTAACCGAATTATCAGGAGGAATGGAACATCAAACAATGACTACATTAGGTTCATTTAATTTTGATCTGGTAGCTCATGAACTAGGACATCAATGGTTTGGCGACAATGTTACATGTTCTACATGGAGCGATATATGGATAAATGAAGGTTTTGCAACTTATTCTAATTATCTGGCCGAAAATTATCTCAAAGGGAAAACAAATGGAACACAATTTATAATACAACGCCAAAAAAGTGCTTTGAAAAGTAACGGATCTGTATATATTCCGGAAAATCAAATATATCCGGGTAATGAATGGAGAATTTTTAATGGAGCTCTCTCATACGACAAAGGGGCTTGCATAATTCATATGCTACGCCATGAAATTAATAATGACACGCTATTTTTTAATATCTTAAAAGCTTTTCAAAATAAGTATAAGGGCTCAACGGCTACCGGTGAAGATTTTAAAAACATCACTGATTCAATAACCCAAAAAGATTTCGATTATTTTTTTAAGCAATGGTACTACGGAAAAGGGTACCCAGTGTACGAAATAGTTTGGAAACAGAAAAAAGACACAATTGAAATAAAATCAATTCAAACATCAACATTAAAAAAACCGGCTCTTTTTAAAATGTGGATGGATTACCAAATAAATTTTACCGATAATACTGATACATTATTAAGACTACACCAAACAGATACTATTCAGATATTTAAAATTAAATCGCATAAAAAAATAAAAAATATAATTGTAGACCCTAATCATTGGACTTTACAAAAAATAGCGCTGCTAACAACAAGTGTTAAATCTAATAAATCTCACAATAAAGAAATTATTATTCCCAACCCTATTCAAAATAATTTAATTATTTATTTTAAAGATGATATTAATAAAAATAAGGAAATAAATATTTATAATATTAAAGGCCAACAAATTATTAGAAAGAAAAGTACTGTAACAAAAGTAAACATACCATTTTACAGTCTTCCAAAGGGTATATATATTGTTAAAATTAAGATTGGCAATTATACTAAAATCAAAAAAATAATTAAAGAATAATGTCACAAAAAGAAAGTATAGGTGTAACAGGTGGAACAGGATTTGTCGGTTCTCACTTGTTATATTATCTGGCTAAAGCCGGAAACAAGGTAAATGCATTAAAAAGAAAAAATTCATCGGTTGAACTGACAAAAAAAATATTTTCATGGTATGAACCTGATTATATTAAGCTTTTTAATCAAATTAACTGGGTAAATGGAGATGTTACCGATTTAGATTCATTGGAGAGTTTTATAAAACCCGGCATGAAACTATTTCATACCGCCGGGTTGGTATCATTTAACCCTGAAGATAAAGAAAAGTTAATAGAAATAAACCAAAACGGCACGGCTAATATAGTTAACGTATCTCTTGAAAAAAAAATAGAAAAACTATGTTTTGTAAGCTCCATAGCAGCAGTAGGCAGGGATAGTTCTGAACCGTTAACAACAGAAGAAACACCATGGGATAATAAGGCTAAAATATCAAACTATGCCATAAGCAAACACGAAGCAGAAAGAGAAGTGTGGAGAGGAATAGCCGAAGGTTTAAATGCTGTAATTGTTAATCCCACAATCATTTTGGGACCAGGAGACTGGGATAAGGGAAGCGTTAAAATGTTTCAAAAAGTTTATTCGGGCCTTTCTTTTTATACTCCGGGTAAAAATGGATATGTTGATGTTGAAGACCTGGTGAAAATTATGATTTTATTAGAAAACAAACCTATTTCAGGAGAAAGGTTTATAATAAATAGTGAAAATGTTTCGTATAAAAAATTATTCACATGGATGGCTGAAGGGTTACATGTTAAACCTCCTAAGTATAAGGCTGGTAAATTTTTAAGTGAAGCCGTTTGGAGGCTTGATAAATTAAAAAGTTGGATAACAAGACGAAAACCATTGATTACAAAAGAAACTGCACGAACAGCATTACAGTCATACGAATACAGCAACGAAAAAATTATAAATGCAACAGGTTATCAATTTAAACCCCTACAGCAAACCCTAATAGAAACAGGTAAAATCTTTTTACAGGACATAAAACAAAGACATGATTAAATCATAAAATTACGGTAAAGCGAAAGTAACCTAAGCTATAAAAAGGTTATTACTTTTCAGCAACAGCAAACGCAACAGCATTAGCCTCTACATGGGTTAAACTGATATGAATATTTTTTATTCCGTGTTTCGCAATAAACTCTTTAACTCTCCCGCTGGTTTTAACACAAGGTTTTCCCAAATCATCATTAACAATTTCGATTTCAGAAAACTTAAAACCATCACGGTAACCTGTACCTAAAGCTTTAAATACAGCTTCCTTGGCAGCATAACGTCCTGCAAAACTCTGATAGCGTCCTTTTCCTTTTTCAATACAGTAATTATACTCATTCTTGGTGTAGATTTTTTTAATAAAAGCATCCGAACTGTCAACAATACGTCGAATTCTATCTACTTCTATAATATCTGTACCTACACCAAAAATCATTTCCAAATAGTATGTTAAAAAAGAACTCTTTTTCGATTTTACTTAATAACTCCCAGTTCTTTTCCCACTTTCCTAAATGCAGCGATAGCCTTATCTAAATGTTCTATTTCATGCGCCGCAGAAAGCTGTACTCTTATACGGGCTTCACCTTTAGGAACAACAGGATAATAAAACCCTATAACATAAATACCTTCGTCAAGTAATTTTGAAGCAAAATCCTGTGATAGTTGTGCATCATATAACATTACAGCGCAAATAGCAGACTGGGTAGGCTTTATGTCAAAACCTGAAGCCTGCATTTCTTTCATAAAATAAGCTGTGTTTGCATGTAACTTATCTTGAAGTTCATTGGTTTCATCCATCATATCAAACATCCTGATTCCGGCATTTACTACAACAGGAGGAAGAGAATTAGAAAATAAATATGGCCTTGAACGCTGACGTAACATCTCAATAATTTCTTTTCTTCCTGTAGTAAAACCGCCAATAGCTCCACCAAAAGATTTTCCTAATGTTCCTGTAATCAGATCAATCTTACCAGTAATATTAAAATGTTCACTAACACCCCTCCCGGTATCTCCTACAACACCGGCAGAATGACTTTCATCAACCATGACAAGAGCATCATACTTTTCCGCTAATTCAACCATTTTATCAACAGGGGCAACATTTCCATCCATACTAAATACCCCATCAGTAACTACAATCCTAAAACGTTGTTCCTGGGCTTGTTTCAAGGCGTCTTCAAGGCCTTTCATGTCCGCATTGGGATACCTGTATCGTTTGGCTTTACATAATCTAACACCGTCAATTATAGAAGCGTGATTTAAACTATCAGAAATAATAGCATCTTCCTCAGTAAACAAAGGCTCAAAAATACCCCCATTGGCATCAAAGGCGGCTGCATATAAAATAGTATCTTCCGTTCCAAAGAAAGAAGCAATTTTTTCTTCTAATTTCTTATGTAAGTCTGTCGTTCCACATATAAAACGAACAGAAGACATTCCATATCCATGTGTATCAAGTCCTTCCTTTGCTGCTTTTATAAGTTCAGGATGATTGGAAAGCCCCAAATAATTATTGGCACAAAAATTTAATACTCTTTGTCCTGATTCCAGTTCAATTTCAGCTCCCTGAGGACTAACAATAATTCTTTCATCTTTATAAAGACCTGCTTCCTTAATGTCTTTAATTTCTTTAATTAAATAATTTTTAAAAGCTCCGTACATGGCAATATTTTTTTTATAAACTGTAAATTTCCGAACTTCAAAAGTACTGATTTTTCTTTTTCTACATCCAACTAAGCAATTTATTATTTTATCTCATATTAACTGTATAAGAATAAAAAGTACAATTAAATAAAAGTTATGTTTGTTCTTTTTCTACTATCATTTTTTCCGACCTTTGCACCGAAATTTTTTTCTATGAAAATTGCAGCATTAGTTTCAGGTGGAGTTGACAGTTCGGTAACTATTCCATTATTAAAAAAACAAGGATACGATCCGCATATTTTCTATATCCGTATAGGGATGGAAGACGAACCGGCATTTATGGACTGTCCGGCAGAAGAAGATATTGAAATAACTAACTGGATTGCCAAAAAGTACCAATGCAAAATGGATGTGATAGACCTCCAAAAAGAATATTGGTCAACAGTTGTAAAATACACCATAGATAGTGTTCAGAAAGGGTTTACGCCTAACCCTGATATCATGTGTAACCTGCTTATTAAATTTGGTGCTTTTAATGATAAATACGGGAAAGAATATGATAGAATTGCTACCGGTCATTATGCAACTCGTTATGAAACAAAAGAGGGTGCTTTTCTTTCTACTGCTACAGATAAAATAAAAGATCAAACTTATTTCTTATCACAAATAACCCCCGATCAGCTTGCTAAAGCAATGTTTCCCATAGGTCATATTCCAAAAAGTGAAGTACGTAAACTTGCTGAAGAAATGAAATTACCCAGCGCCCACCGTCCGGATAGTCAGGGGATTTGTTTCTTAGGGAAAATTAATTACACCGATTTTATTAAAAAATATGTTGGTGAAAAACCGGGGGAAATAATTGAGCTGGAAACAGGAAAAATATTAGGAGAACACAGAGGTTTCTGGTTTCATACCATTGGTCAGCGCAGAGGATTACGCCTGGGAGGCGGCCCGTGGTTTGTTGTGAAAAAAGACATCAAAAAAAATATTATTTATGTTTCCAATGGATATGATCCTGTTGCGCAGTATAATGATACAATTCCATTAGAAAATTTACACTTTTTAAATACCAATCACGATTACTCAAAACTTAATGACATAAAATTTAAAATTCGCCATCAACCGGAATTTAATAAAGGCAAGTTAATAAGAGATAATAATGGTATAAGAATTGTTTCTGATAAAAAAATTTCAGGAATAGCCCCGGGGCAGTTTTCAGCAATTTATGATGTAGAAGAAAAAACTTGTATAGGTAGTGGAATGATTGCACAATATAACGATGTGTAAATATATATTTGCCAGTTAATTTTGTTATCCATTTTTTAAATAACTTGCAAAAATTAATTCTGTTTAAATGCAAGTTATTTTTTCTATTATCATTTTTTTTTCTGCCATCCTCCATTTAATTGGAAAATATTATAAAAAACCAGTTTTAAACTATCTGTTTAAACCTGTCACCACAATTTTAATAATTATATTAGCATTTTTACTTCCTGATAGTGTATCAATTACCTATAAGTCATTTATTATAGTTGGTTTATTTTTTTCCCTTTTGGGAGATATCTTTTTAATGCTTCCTAAAGATAAATTTATCCACGGATTAATTAGCTTTTTTATTGCACACATTTTATTTATTATTGCGATAATAAGCGACTTCGGCCCTTACTTCGACTGGCAATATTTAATTCCAATACTTCTTTATTTAATTATTATTCTGAAAATAATATTACCACATACAGGAAAAATAAAATTCCCCGTAATTTTTTATACTATAATTATTTCTTTTTTCTTATGGCAAGCTGCCGGGCGCGCCTATTATTTAGCTGATAATAGTAGTCTTTTGGCTTTTATAGGTGCACTGGCATTTATTATTTCAGATTCAGTACTTGCTTACAATAAGTTTGTAAAATCTTTTAAATTAGCAGAAATAATTATTATGTTAACATACTGGGGAGCATTATATCTATTAACTTTATCCTTATAAATTAAAATTTACTCTTATGGTTTGGATTGAATGGGTTGTTATCATTATTTTCATAGCGACAGCAATATTGTTTTATTTTATGGTGAAGAGTTTTAAAAACCCTGTGGTGAAACATTCTTTACCTCCCGGACTTCCTTTTAAAAAAGTTGAAGAGATAACATTTACAACGCAAAACAATAAGAAAGTTTACGGGTGGTGGATTCCCGTTGACGCTAACCTGCCCACAATAATATTTATTCATGGCTGGGGCCGTAACACACAACGTATGATGTCCTATATTAAAAAATTCTGCTGTATGGATGTAAATTTATTGGCTTTTGATGCCAGAGGCCATGGTAACAGCGATCCGGATGGATATGCAAACTTATATAAGTTTGCACAGGATATAATAGCGGCTATGGACTATCTTACAAAACAAAACAAAGTTAAAAATGATAATTTTTACCTGGTAGGTTTATCTATTGGAGGTGCAGCATCTATATATGCTGCCGGTAACGATCCGCGAATTAAAAAAGTTGTTACTGTTGGAGCATTTGCACATCCAAAAGCTGTTATGGAAAAACAATTTAAAGATAAACACATTCCATATTTTCCATTAGTATGGATGTTATATAAATATCTTATCATTTTTCAGTCGCTTGATTTAGAAGAAATAGCTCCTGAAAAGCATATTGTAAATTCCAAAGCTGATTTTTTACTGGTACATGGTAAAAAAGATAAAACAGTTCCTGTAGAACAAGCTATAAGATTAAAAGAAGTGGCAGGTGATAAAGTTGAATTACTGTTAATGGAAAACAGAGGCCACTCTGATTGCCATCTGGAACCGGGGTTTTGGAACAAATTAACAGATTTTTTCGAGGTTCATCCAACTAAAAATCAAAAAGTGTAAATTCGCACCAAAACTTTTATATGACCACATTACGGTTATTTGTATTGTCTGTTGTAAGCGGGTTGTTAATGGCGGCAGCCTGGCCCGCTCATGGTTTTACCCCACTAATTTTTATAGCCTGGGTACCACTTTTCTATATTCAACAATTTCTGGGAGATACAGGTAAAAAAGGAATGTTTGGTTACTCGTTTACCACGTTTTTAATTTGGAATGCCTTAACAACATGGTGGATATGGAATGCAACTGCGTCAGGGGCAATAGTTGCCATTATTCTCAATTCTATTTTTATGGCTATTGTTTTTGAAGCTTTTCACTTATCTAAAAAATGGCTCTTTAACAACCAAAAAGGATTTGGAATTTTGATATTTTATTGGATAACATGGGAGTTTTTTCACATGAACTGGGACCTTTCATGGCCCTGGCTAACGTTGGGAAATGTATTTGCATCAAAACCATCATGGATTCAGTGGTATGAATATACAGGCGTTTTAGGAGGAACTTTTTGGATATTACTTATTAATATTCTGATTTTTAAATTGATTTTAAACTTTTATCACAATAAAAAATTAAACTTTTATTTTAATTTTATCATTTTTATAGTCATAACAGGTTTACCTTTTGTTATTTCCTTTTATATATTCAATAATTATAATGAAACCAATAAACCGGTTCAGGTTGTGGTTGTTCAGCCAGATATAGATCCTTATACTCAAGAATTTAATCTTCCGGCAGATACTATCCTTAAAAAAAATCTTTCCTTGGCAATACCACTGTTAACCGATAGTACAAGGTACTTGTTGCTACCGGAATCAACACTACAAAATAATATTTGGGAAAACACTTTATGGCGCTCTCCGTCATTAAAAAATCTTCAGAAATTTGTTAAAAAATATCCTGAATTATCAATTTTAGTAGGGGCTTCAACATTCAGATGGCTACAACCTGATGAAAAAAAGACTAATGCCGCAAGACATTATAAAGATAATTTGTATTACTATGCTTATAATACTGCGTTTTTCATAGATAATTCCCCCTATATACAAGTTCACCACAAATCTAAACTTGTACCCGGAGTTGAAAAAATGCCTTCCTGGGGTTTTTTGCAACCACTTGAAAAATACGCTATAAATCTTGGAGGTGTTGTGGGAAGTTTGGGAATTGATAAAAAAATTCAATTGTTTTCTAATAATCAAACAGATACACAAATTGCCCCCTTAATATGTTACGAATCTGTTTATGGAGATTATGTAGCAAAAATGGTTAAAATGGGAGCTTCAGTAATTTTTGTTATCACAAATGATGGCTGGTGGGGTAAAACGCCCGGCTATCGTCAACATTTTTTATTTGATGTGTTAAGAGCTATTGAAACACGACGGGATGTGGCACAAGCTTCTACAACGGGTATTTCAGGATTTATAAACCAAAAAGGAGAAATTTTACAACAAACAAAGTATTGGGAAAAAACAGCCTTGAAACAAAATGTAAATCTCAATACATATAAAACTTATTATGTAAAACAAGGCGATTATTTTGGGCGTATTTCAAGTTATATAAGCGTATTAATACTATTGGTTTCTATTGTTCAGGGCATTTTAAAGAAACAAAAAAGTTTATTCTAAAAAATTATGAAAAAATTCCTTGACCTCATAAAAAAAAGGCAAAGCGACAGAAAATATATTTCCAGACCTGTTGAAAAAGAAAAGCTTTTCAATTGTCTGGAAGCAGCACGGCTGGCTCCCTCAGCAAGTAACTCTCAGCCCTGGACATTTGTAGTTGTTAATGAACCGGTGTTAACAAAAAAAGTAGGAAAAGCCGCTATGGGTCCACTAATGAGTTTTAATAAGTTTGCATCACAAGCTCCTGTAATAGTAGCAATTATAATGGAAAAACCAAAACTGATAACTGAATTGGGTGGCCATATTAAGAAAAAAGAATATCCGTTAATAGATATAGGAATTGCTGCAGAACATTTCTGCCTGCAGGCTGCAGAAGAAAATTTAGGAAGTTGTATGTTGGGATGGTTTGATGAACAAAAAATTAAAGATCTGTTAAATGTCCCTGAAGAAAAAAATATTCCTTTGCTGATAACATTAGGATATACCCCCGAAAATTACAAGCACCGTAAAAAAATAAGAAAAAGTATTGATAAGTTTGTAAAATATAATACTTATGACCAATAATAGTAACGAAAATAAAATTTGGTACGCGTTATACGTTAAATCAAGAACAGAAAAAAAGGTAGCTGAGGAATTAAAAGCTGAAAATATTGAATTTTATTTACCCTTAGAAAAAAAATTAAGACAGTGGAGTGATAGAAAGAAATGGGTAGAAGAACCTTTATTTCGCTCTTATATATTTGTAAATATTACACCAAAAGAGTATTTCCGTGTATTATATCTGCCAGGAGCAGTTAAGTACGTAAGTTTTGAAGGAAATGCTGTCCCGGTACCCCAGCAGCAAATCGAAGCCATAAAAATATATCTTGAAGAAAGCGATCCCTTTTTACTGGAAAATGAAAAATGGGATGTAGGACAACCCGTAGAAGTAATTGCAGGTAAATTAACCGGGCTGAAAGGTGTTTTAATAACAGCAAAAAATAAAAAAAGGGTAAAAGTGCAAATTGATGTTGTGGGAAGTTCTATTATATTACAAATTCCTAAAAGTAAACTTCGTCAAATACCCGGGTCAAAAGTTGTAAAGTAATCTTTTTTATCTATTTTTGAATCTTAAATATACCATTAATGACAATTAACTTACTGGATATCATAATTATTATTCCTCTTCTTTGGTTTGGATACAATGGATATAAAAAAGGATTAATTATTGAGTTGACAACATTAGCAGCTTTTATCCTGGGATTATATTTTGCTTTCTTTTTCTCAGATTTTACAGCCGAATTACTACAAAAATATTTTACCATTGATCAAAAGTATATGGCTGCTATTTCCTTTATAGTCACTTTTATAGCCATTTTATTTATTGTTTTAGCAATAGGTAAAATACTTGAAAAACTTATTAATGTACTATTACTGGGGTTTTTAAATAAACTGGCAGGAGGGTTATTTGGGATTTTAAAAGGAGCTTTATTTTTAAGTATTATTATTTTTATTATCAATTACTTCGATCCAAATCATCATATTATTAAAAAAGACGCCATTAAAAAATCAGTGTTTTATCAACCTGTAGAAGCTGTAGCACCCGCTTTATACTCCTGGTTAGATTTAAACAACTTAAACTTTAAAATCCCTGATAAAGACGAAGTAGTTAAGAAAATAATGTCATAAATTTTCTATAACCTTTATCCTCAAAAAAAACTCCTTTAAAAATAAATAACTTTAAATAATTATTTTCGGTAAAATTCAATTAAAGCATTTGTACTGCTATCATGATTTAAAGCTGTTTCTTTATTCTGTAATTCAGGAATAATATTTTTTGCTAAAACTTTGCCAAGTTCTACACCCATCTGATCAAAAGAATTAATTCCCCATATCACACCTTGTACAAAAACACTATGTTCATACATTGCAATTAGTTTTCCTAACATTTGTGGGGTTAGTTTTTCCATTAAAAAAGTGGAAGAAGGCCGGTTACCTTCAAAAGTTTTATGAGGAATAAGTTCTGCAGAAACTCCTTCCTGAACTAATTCCTTTTCAGTTTTTCCAAAAGCAAGTGCCTCTCCTTGTGCAATAACATTTGCCATTAAATAATCCTGATGAGGAGGTAATGGATTTAATGAAGTCTTAAAACCAAAAAAATCACAAGGAATTAATTCTGTTCCCTGGTGTATTAACTGATAAAAAGAATGTTGACCATTAGTTCCGGGCTCACCCCAGTATATAGCACTTGTTTGATAATCAACAGAATTACCTTCTATGGTAACATGTTTTCCATTGCTTTCCATAGTTAACTGTTGTAAATAAGCAGGAAAACGGTGCAAATAACGACTATATGGTAAAATGGCTTGTGTTTGGGCATTAAAAAAATCACCGTACCATACAGATAACAATCCCATAATAACAGGAATATTTTTGTTTAATGGTGTATTTCTAAAATGTTCATCCATACTATGAAAACCGGATAACATATCTTTAAATTGTTCTGCTCCAATAGCAATCATGGTAGATAATCCAATAGCCGAATCCATTGAATACCTTCCTCCAACCCAATCCCAAAAGCCAAACATATTATGAGTATCAATACCAAAAGCTTCTACTGCTTTTTCATTGGTTGATACAGCAACAAAATGACGGGCAACGGCTTTTTCATCTTTTAAAGCAGCTAATAACCATTTTCTTGCAGTATGCGCATTTGTCATGGTTTCAAGTGTGGTAAACGTTTTTGATGATACTATAAAAAGCGTTTCCTCAGGATTAAATGTTTTCACGGCCTCTGTAAAATCATCACCATCTACATTTGAAACAAAACGAAATTCTAAATCTCTATTACTGTAATATTTAAGCGCTTCATAAGCCATAACCGGACCCAGGTCGGAACCACCAATGCCAATATTTACAATGTTTTTTATGGGTTTTTCTGTAAATCCTTTCCATTCTCCGTTTCTAACTTTACTGGAAAACCAATCCATCTTATCTAAAACTTCATGAACATCAGTAACAATATTATGCCCGTCTATAATAATTTCTTCTTCTATTGGAGTTCGTAAAGCTACATGCAAAACTGCTCTGTTTTCTGTTGTATTAATTCTTTTTCCGGAAAACATTGCCGCCATTTTTTCTTCCAAACCACGTTCTCTTGCCAATGAAATAAGTAAATCAATAGTTTCAGTAGTTATTCTGTGTTTAGAAAAATCAAAGTAAATTCCTTCATCCCTGATAGTGAATTTTTTTGCCCGTTCTTTATCTAGAAAAAATAATTCTCTTAAATGTATGTTTTCTATATCGTTAAAATGCTTTTCCAGTTTTTTCCAGGCAAGGGTTTCTTTTAATTTAGTTTTCATTTATTTTAATTTTATATGTTAATGATATAATTTATGTTATGAATTATAAACAGTTGAAAAATTTATGAAAGTATAATAATAGAAAAAGTTGATAAATATTATCTGTTTTTAAATCATTCTTTATGCTTGTCTTTCCATTGTTTACTAAAAGATTTTTCAGCAAATTGTGGTAATGATCTTCGTGGCCCCCACATTTTTTCAACAAATAATTTTGCTCCAAAATTTTTAACTTTTCCACCAAACATATCTAATTTGTTGCGTGAAGAAAGTGCTGTAGTAGAGATTTTTATACTTTCTTTTTCAAAATAAGTAAAAAATCCCTTTTCAACAGCATCATTTCTGTTTACAAGTAATAACTCATGTATAGGAATTTTTACAGGACAAACTTCTGTACATCTGCCACAAAGTGAAGAGGCAAAACTAAGGTGTTTCCAGGTCTTTTGATCCTTTAAATATGGAGTTATTACCGATCCTATTGGACCACTGTAAGTAGTATCATAAGTATGACCACCAATATTTTTATATACAGGACACGCATTTAAACATGCGCCACATCTAATACATGACAAAGCCTGACGTTGTCTTTCTTTAGAAAGTAAATTAGTACGTCCGTTATCAAGTAAAATAACATACATTTCCTCGGGGCCGTCTTTTTCGTTTGCCTTTTTAGGCCCGCTAATAATAGAATTATAAACCGTCATATTTTGTCCGGTACCATGTGTTGCAAGTAAAGGCCAAAATAAATCCAAATCTTCAAGTTTTGGAATAATTTTTTCTATGCCGGCAATGGCTATATGTATTTTGGGAAAAGACATTGATAGCATTGCATTACCTTCATTTTCTGTTAATGCAATAGATCCTGTTTCAGCAATTAAGAAATTGGCCCCACTGACACCCAAATCAGATTCAATAAATTTTTCTCTCAACAAATTACGAGTATATCCCGTTAATTCTTCAGGAGTAAGGTCTTCCGGAGTACTAAACTTTTTATGATATAATCCTGCAATATCTTCTTTTGACATATGCATTGCCGGTGTTACAATATGATATGGCTTTTGGCCGGCTTGCTGAACAATAAATTCGCCTAAATCTGTTTCTACCGATTCTATTCTGTTTTTCTTAAATGCGTCATTTAATTCAATTTCTTCCGTGGTCATCGATTTACTCTTAACCACTTTTTTTACTTTATTTTCAATAGCAATTTTTAAAATTTCATGAATTGCTTCTCTGGTATCTTTCGCCCATATAACTTTACCCCCGTTTCGTTTAAAATTATCTTCAAAAGCAATTAAATATTTATCCAAATCATTAATTACTTTATATTTAATATATCCTGCATGATTTCTTGCCAAATCCAGATTACTATAAATTTGTTTTCCCTTTTCAACAGCAGCATCATATTTAGAAATATTAAATTTTATTTTCTCGCGATGCGTTTTATCAAAAGCTTTTTTCTCAGCCTTTTTCAAAAAAAGTTTATGTTCACTTGATAGTTTCAATGTTCAAATTATTTTACAATGTTTTCGAAATCTTTTCAACCCGTCTTTCATGCCTGCCTCCGGCAAAATCTGTTTCAAGAAAAATTTTTACCATGTCAAGAGCATCCATCAAAGTAATATATCTGCCCGGTAAAGAGATAATATTAGCATTATTGTGCATCCTTATAAGCTTAGCCTGTTCTTTACTCCAAACCAAACCCGCCCTTACAAACGGGTATTTATTAGCCGTAATTTGAGCACCATTACCACTACCACACATTATAATAGCTCTTTCATAAACATTATCGTTAACTGCTTTAGCTACAGGATGTATAAAATCAGGATAATCAACACTTTTAGAAGAATAAGTACCAAAATCTTTGATGTTATAACCTTCTTTTTTCAATTCATCTTTAATAAATTCTTTCATCCAGTAACCGGCATGATCAGATGCAATTGGGATAATATTATTTTTACTGCTCATTGTTAATAAATTTTTAAAGAACAAAATTAATGAAAATTACATGGCTATTAAACTCTTTGAAAACTAATATCTTTAATTTATCAACTATTTTTAATAAATCATACAAAACTTTTATTTTCAAATTTTTATAATTTATTAAGCTGTAATTGTTAATATCTCTGTATTTTTGTTAACTATTTCTTAATAAAACAAAGGTTATAAACAGACAAAATGACAAAAACACAAATTACATTGTCAGTCTCTTATTTTTAAAAAGAAATTAAGTTTAAATGAACATGTTTTGATTAATAATGTAAAAAGAATTTATAAAATATATATGTTATCAACAATTGTGAATTAAAAAAGTAATTGTTTTGTTTTTAATTGTTTAAAGTGTGAATAAATGTTAAAAACATGTGAATAAAATGGCCTTTTTTTTAAATCCTAATTTTTCTGTAAAAAGTAATCCCCAATACTAACAACCATATAT
>WGGC01000191.1 GCA_015491905.1 Bacteroidales bacterium
AGCCCGTTAAGTAGTCGGCTTTGTAAGCCGGCGCAAAATTAAACAATTTATTAACTTTTAAAATTTTGCGTTATGGAAAAATTAGAAGAGTATGGCGTATATGAAATGGGCGCCATAGAAGTTTTAATGTTTAATGGTGGTGGGCAACAAACCCCCGCGTGGTTGATTTCTGGGAATACGGCAGAGGAAGGACTGCTTCTACGTGAGGGGGCTGCTGCTGTTTACGGATTTTTTAAAGGATTCTTACTGGGTTAGAAATACTGGGTTAGAAATAATTAAGTAGGACTGGGTTAGAAATAATTAAGTAGGAATATATCTATGTCGTTTTATTTGATAATCAATATTTGAGAAAATAATCAATAATTAAAAAATATTTATTATGGAAAGTGTTAATTTGAATAATAAAGAAATTGTAGTATTGAGCCGGAATGAACTTTCGAATACTAATGGAGGAAGTGTCGCTAGTGCTGAGAAAGCTGGAGAAGCAGCTGGAAGATACGTAAGAAAAATTTTTGATGGTGCAGTTACCTTAGGCTTTTTTTACCTTAAATATCTTGCTGCTTAATTCTTTAAGCAATTTTTGTTTGAGGTGCTATAACGTACATTAAAGTTTGTATGTGTGTTAATTGTAAAAGTATTGCTAGCACATGATATTGCCCATGGTGATTGAGTATCACAAACTTTAATGTACTGTTTTTTAGCCTTTAGGTTTAACTAATAGAATTTCTTAGCTTTTACATCGGAGTAAATGTTGAAAACTTTGAAAAACGATAGGTTTTTAATAAAAAATATTCCAATAAATACTTCGATGGTTCTGTATTGGAAAAATTTATTCCAAAAATTATCAAAAATAAATAATGAATAATTTATTTGTTTATTTAAAGAAACCCCTCTATTGTCAAAATGAAAGACCAAACCTCAGTTCTTTTTTTGGGCTATTTTTTATTTATATTATTTTAATTGTACCGATTAGCATTATTGCTTATATTCTTACGAAAGAATTTCATATTAAAAACAATGATTTAAATTTATCTACTTCTGTCTTAACCTTTATAACTGTTGTGATACTAGCTCCAATTTATGAAGAAATTATTTTTCGTTCTTTGCTAAAGTTTAAAAAAAATAATATAATTCTATTTTGCACTATTGTCCCAATTTTAATTGGGATTGCTGCGATTATCTCAAAAATTGGTGCTGTTATTTTTCTTTCACTTTTATTATTAATAATAGTATCTCTTTTACTTGCTTTCAAAAGGAATAAAATCGAAATATTTCTTTCATCAAAGTTTAAATATTTCTTTTATGGTACAGCACTTCTTTTTGGGTTATTACATGGGAGTAATTTTACAGGCAATATTTATTTAATACTTGCATTTTCTCCTATTTTAGGTGGTCCGCAAATCGTATTGGGGCTTATACTGGGTTATATCAGAATGAAAAACGGACTTATCTATAGTATTCTTTTTCATATGCTCGTAAACTCTGTATTCATACTTCATTTTTTATAATGGAGAAGTTGAACTTCTGTAATTTTTAACGAAAATGAAGCCTATTTTTCCCTCATCCATTACCGAATTTTCTGCCGAGAGCCTGATAAAAAAGCACTCAACCCAAAGCAAAGCCATTTACTGGCTTTTACTTTTTATGATGGTGGCCATGGGCGTTTCGCTGTTTTATGTGAAGGTGGATGTCAACGTGAACAGTCCGGGAATCATTACTTCCAAAGAACTGTCCACGCAAATTATTGCCCCGGTTTACGGGCAAATTGCCGTGTTGAGCCTGAAAGTAAACGACTTCGTAAAAAAGGGAGATACGCTTTTGGTTGTGGACACTACGGATATTGCAAAAAGAATGGCCATTATTAACGAAAAAACCCGGCTGTTGAGAGAACAAAATGCCGATTTGTTGTATCTTAACCGGCTGACCAAACACAGCCGGATAAAACTTTATGAAGTTTTTACACCCTTGTACCGCCAGGCACTGCAAAAATTTATTTCCGATTTGCGCTTTCAGAAATCGGAAATCGCCATCCTGCGTAAAAATTACCTGCGTCAGTTGACTTTGTACAAAAAAAATGTAATACCCATAGCGGAATTTCAGCAGGCTTCGTTTAAATATGAAAATGCCCGGTTGCAATACGATAAGATATTTGCAGGCCAGCTTGCTGTATGGCAAAGCCAACTCAGCCAAAACCAAAACCAGATTTTCAGCCTGAACGGAGAGCTCACCAATTTGCAAAAGGAGTTTGAAAAGCATTTTGTGGTGGCCCCCATCAGCGGTTACATTCAAAATTTAACCGGGGTTAAAAAAGGCGGAAATGTTTATCCGAACGAAAAAATCTGTGTAATTAGTCCGACCACACATTTAATGGTGGAAGCCTATGTTTCGACCAACAATATAGGTTTTGTCCGTCCCGGGCAAAAAGTAAAATTTCGTGTGGCCGCTTTCGATTATAACCAGTGGGGCATGCTGCAAGGGGTTGTGAGCGAAATAGCCAAAGATGTCCGTTTGTTGCAAGGCAACATCCCCACATTTATCGTCCGTTGCAAACTCGACAAAACAACGCTGAGCTATCACAACAAAACGGTGCGGGTGAGAAAAGGAATGACAGTGAATGCCGGTTTTTTCCTTATGCGAAGGACATTGGCCCAGCTTTTATATGATAAGGTATCAGACTGGCTCGACCCCAACGATGTGCAAAAAAACAAAACCGTGGAAGCGCCTCGTTAGTTTCCGGCAGGGTTTGCAAAAGCAGAAAACATGACCAAAAGAAAAATAAAAGTTAAACAGCGGGATATTACGGATTGCGGGGCGGCCTGCCTTATGTCGGTGTCGGCTTATTATAACCTGCTGATACCCATTTCAAAAATCCGCCAGTATGCCAATACCGACAAAAAAGGGACTAACGTGCTGGGAATGGTGGAAGCTGCAGAAAAGCTGGGCTTTGTTGCCAAAGGCGTAAAGGGAAATTATGATGCATTATTGAAAATCCCCAAACCGGCCATTGCCCACCTGCACCTGAAAGAAAAGAATTTGCTGCACTACGTTGTCATCCTTAAAGTTACCGAAAAGCAGATTGACATTATGGATCCTGGAACCGGGGAAATTAAAAAGCTGAAAAAAGAAGATTTTCTCAGGGACTGGACAGGAATTCTGGTCATCCTGGTCCCCGGCGATGGCTTTGAAATCAGAAATGAAAAAGTTTCCAATCTTTCGCGTTTGTTGTTCCTGTTAAAACCTCATAAAACAGTTATGGTACAGGCGCTTATCGGTGCTGTTTTCTATTCTGTTATCGGCCTTTCCACCTCCATATATATCCAGAAACTCACGGATTTTATTTTTGTAAACGGCAATAAAAACCTGTTGAACCTCATGAGTGTAGCCATGATTATTTTAATTGTGGCCCAGGTTCTGCTGGGGGTTTTTCAAACGATTTTTACCATAAAAACAGGCCAATTAATCGATGCCCGGCTTATTCTGGGATACTATAAGCACCTGCTCAAACTTCCGCAACGGTTTTTCGACAGTATGCGTACCGGGGAAATAATATCCCGTATTAACGATGCCGTTAAAATACGGGCATTTATCAGCAGCACGCTGATTCATCTCATTGTAAACATACTCATTGTGGTTTTTTCATTCGGGTTGATGTTTATCTACTCGTGGAAAATGACACTTGTGGTGCTGATCATTATTCCCCTGTATGTGCTGTTGTATATCATTACAAACAAACTGAACAAGAAAACCGAACGAAAAGTTATGGAACAGTCGGCCGAGCTGGAAAGCCACCTTGTGGAATCCATTAATACGGTCGGCACCATTAAACGTTTTGGTGTAGAGGATTATTTTAACATAGGTTCGGAAAACAAATTTGTAAAACTGCTAAATACAGGATATACTTCAGGGTTAAACTCCGTTTTCAGTTCTTATTCCAGTTCGTTCCTGTCCAACATCTTCACCATAATTGTTTTGTGGACAGGCTCTTATTTTGTGTTGTCAAAAGTCCTTACCCCCGGTGAACTCATGTCGTTTTACGCCCTGCTCGGTTATTTTACCGGGCCGTTAAATTCGTTGATTGGTGTGAACAAAACCATACAAAATGCCCTGATAGCTTCCGATCGTCTTTTTGAAATTATGGATATCGAAGGCGAAAAAGAGAGCAAAATCATTTTGACGAAAGAGATGTTAGGCAACATTTCTTTTTCTCATGTTTCGTTTCGCTATGGCTCAAGGGTAGATGTTTTTGACGATTTTAACCTTGAGGTTAAAAAAGGTGTCATAACCGCCATTGTCGGGGAGAGCGGTTCTGGAAAATCTACGTTAATCCATTTATTACAAAACATTTACCCCATAACCAAAGGGAACATATTTATCAACAACATTGACATTACCCAGGTCGATAACGCTTCGTTACGCAAGATGGTGGGCGTTGCACCACAAAACCTGGATTTGTTTAAAGGTACCATAGCGGGAAATATTGCTATCGGGGATTTTGAACCGGATATGAACAAAATTATACAGGTAAGTATGAAGGTAGGCATTCAGAAGATTATTGACAAGTTGCCTAACGGTATCTATACGGATGTGGGCGAAAACGGACTGGCACTCTCCGGTGGCGAACGGCAAAAAATAGCTTTTGCACGGGTTTTGTACCGCGATCCGGAAATCATTATTCTTGATGAAGCAACCTCGGCAATGGATTCCGAAAGCGAAGAGCAGATACTCCGTGTTGTCCGTGAATTGAAATCAAAAGGGAAAACGATTATTATGATAGCGCACCGGCTGAGTTCGGTTATGAATGCCGACAATATTGTGGTTATGGAAAGCGGAAAAGTAGTGGAGAGTGGAATCCACGAGGAATTATACCGGCTTAAACGAAAATACTACAGCTTGTGGCAGAAGCAAATGCCAGCTTTCGCTCAGATTTGAATGCAAGTTATGCGAAGCTTAAAATCGTATTCATACATTAAAAGGGTCATTTCACATATTTACAGCAGCCATTACAGAATGATTTCTAAATGTTAGTTACAAACCAGATTTTGAAATCTTTGAATTTTTGTTATGTACTTATAAATTAGAATTACATCTTATGTATTGTTTTAATCATTTTACTTTGGTTAGATGTGTTTTTTTATAAATTTATTATTCAGACTCAGTATAAATAACTACTTTTGAAAAAAAATAACAATGAGCAAAATAATATTAATATTACTGATTTTCATTTTACCGGGAAGCTTGTTAGCCCAGAAGAGCATCTATTCTTATACTGTTAAAGACATAAACGGAAAAGATTTTCCTATGAGTAAACTAAAAGGAAAGAAAATAATGATAGTAAATGTGGCTTCTAAATGTGGTTTTACTCCACAATATAAGGAGCTTGAAAGGATTTATAAAAAGTATAAAAAGGATAATTTTATTATTATCGGATTTCCGGCAAATAATTTTAAAGCCCAAGAGCCCGGAACAAATAAAGAAATAAAAAAGTTTTGCACGTTAAATTATGGCGTAGATTTTCCTATGATGGCTAAAATATCTGTTAAAGGCCAAAATATGGCAGACATTTATAAATGGCTAACAGAAAAAAAGCTTAACGGTAAAAAGAATTCAGAAGTGAAATGGAACTTTCAGAAATATTTGATTGGTACAGACGGAAAAATTGATTTTGTAATAAATCCATGGGTAAAACCTGACAATAAAAAAATTATTAAATGGATAACGGGCATGAAATAATAAATCATGATAATATTTTTTCTTTCACTGTAAGAGACATAGACGGAAAAGATTTTTCTATGAGTAAATTACAAGGAAAGAAAATTATGATAGTAAATGTGGCTTCAAAATGTGGTTTTACTCCACAATATGAGCAATTAGAAAGTTTGTATGAAAAGTATAAATCAGAAGGTTTTATTATTGTAGCATTTCCAGCAAATAATTTTATGAATCAGGAGCCTTTTTCGAACAGTGAAATTAAAAAATTCTGTTCCTTAAATTATAATGTTACCTTTCCTGTTATGGAGAAAATATCTGTTAAAGGTGAAAATAAAGCTCCTATTTTTCAATGGCTTACAAATAAAAAATATAATAAAAATCCAACAGAAAAGTTATATGGAATTTTCAGAAATTCTTAATCGGGAGGAATGGAAAATTGGAAAAAGTTTTATATCCATGGGTTAAGCCTAATAATAAAAAAATTATTAGATGGATAGAAAATGGTTAGGATTTTTATTAAAGTAATCCTTTTACTATTCCGCCACTATGTGTAATTGTTTCACCGGTAACATATTCAGATAATGGTGATAAAAGCCAAACAGCAAGAGTTGCCAGAAGATCAGGGTTTCCCATTTTACCACTTGGAATTTCTTTTTCAAAATCTTTTTTTGCCTCTTCTACTGATATGCCATTTACTTCACTTTTTTTAATAAAAAGTCTTTCCATGGCTGCCGTAGCATGATAACCGGGGGCCATAACATTAACAGTTATGCCTTCAGGCATAATTTCCTGAGATAATGTTTTTGCAAACCCTACTACTGCTGTCCTTAAAGCATTGCTTAAAATTAAATTAGCAACAGGTTGTTTTACGGAAACGCTTTCTAAAAATAAAATTCTCCCATATTGATTTTGTTTTAATAGAGGTACCAGCCGTTTTGTTAAAGCTATCTTCCATCTTACCACCGATTTCCAGGCATCATCCCACTGTTCCATAGAGATATCATTAAAACCACCTGCCGGAGGCCCGCCTGCGTTAATGAAAATTCCCGATAAAGTTTTATTTTTAAAATATTCTAAAATCTCTAAATGAGTTTTTTCATTTGTAATATCAGCAGCTATAAAATCAATATTTTCCGGGTATTTATTTTTTAATTTTTCTAAATTACTTTGTGTTCGTGCAATAGCTAAAACTTTTGCTCCTTCACCGGCAAGAGTTATAGCTACTGATTTTCCGAAACCACTTCCGGCACCTCCAACGATAAAATAATTATTTTTAATTTTTAAATCCATAAAACTATAGGCTTAATTAATTCCTGAAGCTAAAACATCAACCACATGTGCTACTTTAATTGGTAGATTATGTTTTTTTATGTATCCATATTGATGCATTAAGCAGGATGAATCTGTCGAAACTATGTATTCGGCACCTGTATCTAATGCATTTTGTACCTTTTGTTCAGCCATAGATGTTGATATAGGTTCAAATTTAACTGAAAAAGTACCGCCAAAACCACAGCAGGTATGTGTATCTTTCATTTCTATTAACTCAAGGCCTTTTACCTTGCTAAGTAATATACGTGGTTCATCTTTTAAATGGTACTCTCTTAATGCAGCGCAAGAATCATGATAGGTGATTTTATGTTCAAAAACTGAACCGAAATCTGTAAACTGAATAACATTAACCAAAAAATCAGTTATTTCAAAGATATTTGATTTAAGATTCTTGTATTCCAGATGATGCGCTGTATTGTGGAACAGTTCCTGATATGAGTTGCGTACATAACCTATGCAACTTGCAGATGGGCCGACAACAGGTCGCTGATTGGAAAAATCTTTAAGAAATTTAACTCCTAATTTTTTTGCGTCATCCCAAAAACCACTGTTAAAAGCCATTTGCCCACAGCATGTCTGATTGGGGTTATAATGGACTTTAATCCCTGCTTTTTCAAGTAATTTAACCATATTAAAAGCCGTTTCAGGATATATCTGATCAATAAAACATGGAATGAATAAATCTACTTCCTTTATATTTTTAAGAGACATATTATAATTCTATTCTTTCGTTATTATTCTTCAATTAATTGTAAATTAAATATTTTTGATTTTTTTAAATCATTCCAGTAATCAGGATATGATTTTGCTACTACGTCAGGATCTGAAATAATAACAGTAGAATATTTTAATGCCATGGGAGCTAAACACATTGCAATACGGTGGTCTCCATGACTATTAAAGGTAATTTCTGATACTTTTTTGTTGCCTGGTTCCAGTATATAACTATTACTTGCTTTTGTAATTGTAGCGCCTAGTTTACCAAGTTCTTCTTCCATTGTTGCTATTCGGTCCGACTCTTTAATACGGAGATGCTCGATGCCTGAAAATTTTGCCTTTACTCCTAATGCTACACATGCAGACATTACTGAAGGAACTATATCCGGAGCATTGGAGAAATCATAATCAATAGATGTTTTTATTTTTCCTGAATGGGTTAATTGAACACCATTGGGACTAAATTCAGAATTCACTCCAAGCGACTTGAATACTTCTGCCAGAAAACGATCTCCCTGAACACTATTTTCTCTTAATCCGGGAAGAAAAACTACAGCTTCTTTTTTCATGCTTACCATTTGATACCAAAATGCGGCAGAACTCCAATCAGGTTCAATATTAAGTTTACGAATGAAATAATGGCCATGTGGAATATGAATAGTATTGTCTTTTTGTTCTGTTTTGATTAAAAAGTCAGACATTAGTTTTGCTGTCATGTCAATATATGAAGTGGAAACTGGCTTTCCTTTAAGTTGGATAGTTAAACCATTGTTAAGATGAGGAGCAATTAGCATTAATGCTGAAACATATTGAGAACTGGCAGATGCGTTCATTTCCACAGTTCCGCCAGAAAGCTTTTTCCCTTTAATCATGAGGGGAGGAAAGCCTTCTTTTTCAATATATTCAATATCAGCTCCAAGATTCCTTAATGAATTTACAAGTTCTTCTACAGGTCTTAGCTTCATTCTTTCAGAACCCGTAACCAGCCATTTCCCTTCTTTCTGCGCAAGATATGCTGTTAAAAACCTAAAAACAGTACCTGCATTATGAGCATCTATTACCATTGGGATGTGTGAGTCTGCACATGTATTGATGCTGCTTAAATAAAGACGCATCATATAAGTATCTTCAGCTTCCGATAGATTGTTGAATAATACTTTGCTTTTTTCCAGTGCCCGCATAACAAGTAAGCGGTTGCTAATACTTTTTGAAGCCGGCAATTCTATTTCAGAATTAAGATTTTCCCCCGTGGTTGTAACTTTATATGCCTTCATATTTATTTTATTTGTCCATTATGTAAAATTCAAGACTTCTGAGCATCCAGTTATCTTCAACAGGAATATCAAATACTGCTTCTCCTGATGATTTTAAAAGACTGTATCTTGAAGAACCTCCCCGCACTTTTTTATCCTGTTTGGTTAGTGATAAGAGGTCGTCAAAAGTATCACTTTTAAAGATGATTCGTTCAAAACTTTTATCTATTAAACTAATAATTTTATCCATTTCATCTTCTTTAAGACCTGTGAACTCATGTGATAGCCATGTTTCGCAAATCATTCCTGCTGCAACAGCTTCACCATGAGTAATAGGATTATCAGTTTTTAAGAACCATGTTTCCAGGGCATGTCCTATTGTATGTCCAAAATTTAGAATTTTCCGAAATCCATTTTCTTTTTCGTCTTTTTCAACTACAGTTATTTTATCAATGGCAGATTTATGTATAATTTTTCCCCAGTCATTTCCTATTTCTGAAAAAGAACGATTATTAATTATATCAGTCAGCATAGGATCCATTATAAAAGCATATTTAAGAATTTCAGCAAAACCCGATCTCAATTGTCGTTTGTTAAGTGTATTTAGAAAAACGGGATCTATAAAAACAGATTCAGGATTACTAAATAAACCAATGTGGTTTTTATATTCTTTAAAATCTACCCCGGTTTTACCTCCTATAGCTGCATCCACTTGTCCTAAAAGGGTGGTGGGGATATTAATAAATTTCATTCCCCTTTTGTATGTTGAAGCTGTAAATCCACCAATATCTGTTATTACGCCTCCACCCAAATTAATAACTAAATTATCCCTGTCAGCATTAAAATTTGTAAGTTTTTCCCATATTAAATTACAGGTATCCAGGTTTTTATTGTCTTCTCCACTTTTAATTTGAATGATATCTCCTGTAATGTCTTTGGATAAAATTTTATTTAAAACGGGTAGGCAATTAACTTCGGTATTTTCGTCCACAAGGATAAAAAAACGATTAATTTTTTTTAAATAATCAGACAAAAATTTAAGAGAATTTTGGCCTATATAATAATTAACATTTCCTGAAGTAAATTTTTGTTCATTTTCCTGCATCTTGCAAATTTAGAATTTTTACTTCTTACTAAATAGTGATTTGTAAAAAAATAAGTTTTTTTCATTATTATTTTAATATATACAGGCTAAAAAGATAGATTTGTCGTTAAATAAAATATTAAAAAAACATTTTAAACATGAATTATATCGATATATATAATGACCTTAAAAAAAGGATTAACTATGCTGACGAAAAGATATCTCTTGAAGATGCAGACGTTTATAACATAGTTTTTGAGTCTAAGGCCACTGCTATGCTTGCAGGTTCAAATTATTATCGCTGTGAAACACACAACATTGATTTTAATGTTGATCACATTCCTGAAATGAAAGCATCTGTAAATGAAGATTTATTAATGTTAAACAGTAAAGACATTCAAATTATTGATAATAAGCGATTTGTCTATCATGTTTTTCTTCCTAAAGGGCAGAAGAAAATAGATAAACTAATTATTATGCTTCATGGTTTCAATGAAAAAACCTGGGATAAATACCTGCCATGGGCTCTTCATTTAGTAAAAACAACAGGTAAAGGTGTAGTTTTATTTCCAATTGCTTTTCATATGAACAGGGCTCCGCACTTATGGAGCAGCCGGTATGAGATGTATGAATTAAGCAAAAAAAGACAACAAAATTTCCCAAATATTTTGTATTCAACTCTTTCCAATGTTGCAATTAGTATTCATATTCATGCACAACCAGAGAGGTTTATATGGTCGGGGTTACAAACTTATTCAGATATTATTCAACTGATAAATCAAATTAATACAGGTTCTCACCCTTTATTTAGTGCAGGATCGCAATCTGATTTTTTTGCTTATTCGATAGGAGGGTTACTTGCTAAGGCATTGATAATGACAAATCAGGATGGCTTTTTCTCTAATTCTAAATTATGTATGTTTTGTAGCGGGGCGGCATTTAACAGGGTTCAGGCTGCTTCAAGATTTATTATAGACAGTGAAGGAAGTCAGGCGTTATATTCATTTTTAATCGAACATTTAAATCATCATATTAAAACTAATCCGCGCTTAGCGCATTATTTAAGTGATGCGCATCCGGAGGGTATGAATTTGTTAAGTTTAATAAATTACCATAAAATGATTGAGCACAGAGAGAGTAAATTTAATGAGCTAAGTAACAGGATGATTGCTTTCGGCCTTAAAAATGATCAGGTATATCCATATTATGAAATAAAAAATACCCTTCAGGGTATTGAAGGGAATATTCCTGTTAAAGTACGTGTATTGGATTTTCCATATCCCTACCGGCATGAAGATCCATTTCCTGCTAACAAAAAATATCAAGTAGAAGTAAATAAAGCTTTTGAAAATACGTTTAATGAAATGGCTGAATTTTTGAAATAAATAAAAAAGGTCACCTCTGATTAGAGATAACCTTTTTTATAAAATAATTTTTAGTTTAAGCTTTAACTACTTCGCTAACTAATTTAGCGGCTTCATCCAATTGAATAGCAGAAAGAACTTTTAATCCAGATTTATCAATTAACTCTTTACCTTCTTCTGCATTAGTACCTTGTAAACGTACGATAATAGGTACTTTTATTTCTCCTATATTCTTATAGGCATCTACAATCCCCTGAGCAACTCTGTCACAACGAACAATTCCACCAAAAATATTAACAAGGATAGCTTTTACATTTTCTTCTTTTAAGATAATACGGAAAGCCTGTTCAACACGTTTGGCATCAGCAGTACCTCCCACATCAAGAAAGTTTGCAGGTTCGCCGCCTGACATTTTAATCATATCCATTGTGGCCATTGCAAGACCGGCACCATTTACCATACATCCAACATTTCCGTCTAATTTAACAAAGTTAAGATCAAAACGGCTTGCTTCAACTTCTGTAGGGTCTTCCTCAAGTAAATCCCTCATCTGTGCAATATCTTTATGGCGAAACAAAGAATTATTATCAATAACTACTTTTGAATCGGCAGCATAAATTTTACCATCTGCGGCCTTTATAACAGGATTAATTTCAAATAAACTTGCGTCTGAACCCAGATAAGCTTTGTAAAGTGCACTTACAAATTTTACCATTTCTTTAAAAGCAACCCCACTTAAACCCAGGTTAAATGCTATTCTTCTGGCCTGAAACGGCATAATTCCAACAGCTGGATCTATGACTTCATTGAAAATCTGATCCGGGGTTTCTTCAGCAACTTGTTCAATATTCATTCCTCCCCTTGGGGAATACATTACCATATTTTTCCCAAGTTCTCTGTTTAAAAGAATACTCATGTAAAATTCTTTTACTTCTTCCGGTCCCGGATAATAAATATTTTGCTCAATGAGTACTTTTCTGACAAGTTTTCCTTCTTTCTTTGTTTGAGGTGTAACAAGATGCATTCCGATAATCTGATCTGCATATTCTCGCACTTCTTCTAATGATTTAGCAATTTTTACACCACCGCCTTTACCACGCCCACCGGCATGAACCTGAGCTTTTACTGCCCATTTATCAGAACCTGTTTGTTTCTGAATTGATTTTGCGGCTTCAACGGCTTCATCCGGAGAATTAGCTACAATGCCCACAGGTACGGATACACCGTAACCTTTTAAAATTGATTTTCCCTGATATTCATGTAAGTTCATACAATTTATCTTTTATTGTTCAAAAATGAATGCCCAAAGGTAAAATATTTATCTGTTAAGAGTCACTAAAAAGTAGAAAAATTATGTATTTAGAACAGTTTTTAAATTAATTTATAACCAAGCTGAATTGTATTCGTTATAATAATATATTTATCTTTTTATACTAAATCAAGATATACAAAACAATAATTAATTTATCATCTAAATGAAAAACGAAAAACTTTTTGACAATCAATAGTGAATAATTTGAAAATATTTTAGTTACAAAATATTTGTATTTAAAGAAATAGCTGTATATTTGCACTCGTTTTTGAGAAATCACAACAAAGCATAATAAAATGAGCAAGCAGGAATTAATTAAGCTGATTGAAGACGCTGTAGAAGTAAAAGAATTTCCGAAATTTAAAGCCGGTGATACTATTACAGTTACTTATAAAATTAAAGAAGGAAACAAGGAACGTTTACAAAAATTTAAAGGTGTTGTTTTACAACGTGCTGGTAGTGGGCCTACTGCTACTTTTACCGTAAGAAAAATTTCCGGAAATATTGGCGTAGAAAGAATTTTCCCTATTTCTTCACCTTTTATAGAAGAAATTGAAGTTAATAAAGTAGGTGTAGTTCGCAGAGCAAGAATTTTCTACTTTAGAAATCTTAGAGGTAAAAAAGCCAGAATTAAAGAAAAAAGACATTAGAAATTACTTCAATCACGATGAGAAAAATCTCCGGAAACTTAGTTTTCGGAGATTTTTTTTTGTTTTAGTGATTTATAAAATAAAATTTACGTAATTGCATTGTTGTAAAAAAAATGAAATATTTTAATGTAATTTTTTAAATGATGACCAAGGATTTTAATGTTATTGGTGTTATGTCTGGAAGTTCACTGGATGGGATTGATATAGCCTTTTGCCGGTTTTACGAAAAAAATAATTCATGGGGATATTCAATTGAGTTAGCTGATACTATAAATTATTCTGATGAATGGAAAACCTTTTTGATTGATACTTCTAATGTTTCTATAGAGGAGTTTCTATCAAGAAATATAAAATACGGAAAATTTTTGGGAGATGTAATTAATGGTTTTATCAAAAAATACAATATTAAAGTTGATTTAATAGGCTTACATGGTCATACTATTTTTCATAACCCGGAGAAAGGGTTTTCAGTACAGTTGGGATCAGGACAGGCTGTTGCGGTTGCAACAGGGATTCCTACTGTAAGTGATTTCAGAACAAAAGATATTTTACTTGGCGGACAAGGTGCACCGCTGGTTCCCATTGGTGATGCTTTACTTTTTTCTGAATATGATTATTGTGTAAATATAGGTGGTATTGCTAATGTTTCGTTCGAGGAAGGTAATTCTAGAAAGGCTTTTGATATTTGCCCTGCTAATCAGTTACTAAATTATTTAAGTCTGAAAAAGAACTTTCCTTATGATAAAGGAGGAAATTTATCCCGCAAAGGAAAATTTAATGATACACTTTTTAAAATACTTAATAATGATAAGTATTATAAATTACCAATTCCTAAATCGTTAAGCAATGAGTATGTAAAAGAAACTTTTATACCAATACTGGATAAATTTGACATACCAGTGGAAGATAAACTAAATACCGTAGTAAAGCATATTGCTTACCAGATTGGAAATAGTATAACTTCAAAATCAAATGGTAAAAATATTCTTATTACCGGAGGAGGAGCGCATAATAGCTATTTGATAGAGTCTGTTAGAGAAATGACAAAACTTGAAGTGATAATCCCTGAAAAACAAATAGCAGACTTTAAAGAAGCACTGATTTTTGCTTTTATGGGGCTATTGAGAAAGCTGGATAAGAAAAATTGTTTGGCAGCAGCTACGGGTGCTGAAAAAAATAGTTCTACCGGAAATATTTTTTATCCCTGATCTTTTTTAAGTCTCATCAAAATTGAAAATGCTCTGTCTATATCATTTTCACTGACTAATATTGTAAATTCATTTGTTGTAGATATAAGTTCTTCAATATTAATATTTTCTATAGCTAAATTTTTAAGAATATAGTAGAAAAATCCGGTGGTTTCATCTCTTTCTTTAGGTAATCGTAATGTTATTGAAGAAAGTGCCCTTTTTTGAAATATAAGTTTCTCATCTTTAAAAATTTCTTCCACAAGTTGAGTTGTTGAATTACTTACAACAACAGTGGTTTCGAAAATACCTCTTGAAACAGAATAGTAAATTTGATCTCCTGAAATTCTGTTGATTAACTCTATTTGCTTTTCAGGAAGTGTATTGGAATTTTCGAAAGTATAATGCATAAGACCTGACTGAACAATTAAATCTCCCAAATTACTGACAAAGTGCTTTATACCGAACTTAAGATTGTAATTGTTTCCCGTATCATGCCTCTTTATAGCCATTACTATAGCGCCGGTTTTTATTTCTTTTCGCAACTCCCTTTCAATTTGTGGTTTGAGCTTTCTGGCAAGAGAAGACGTGTTAATTAAATCTTCCTCTAATGCTTCTTCAAGAAATGGAGTCCCCCGTATTAATTTTTTTACAATTTCACCTATTGTCTTCATGTGTTTATAATTTTATATTTTATGTGTTTAAAATTTTGAAAATAATTGTAATTTAACAGATACCTTTTTGTTACAGACTTATATATTTTACATGGATGATTTATTTACAGGTAAAAAACCTTTTGCTAAATTCGTAACCGGTATTTCGCAATAAATTATATTTATTTCCATTTAATTGAAATGCCCGTTAAGGTACTTTTTCTATATAAAATATTTTCCATGTTTAAAATTTTTAATAAATTAAATCAAAAAATACAATTGTATAGTTATTTTGTTTAAAATTTAACTATTCGTTTAGAAAGTGTATAAAAATAATAATATTTTTCTATTAAATAAATTGTTTATTATTTTTATAACAAAAATTTCAAAATTTATTTTATGATGCGGCTTATACTTTATAATATTACATTGGTCTTTTTCGTATTAATATCATTAAATCTGGTTGCGCAGAGGAATGACCCTTACATTGGGGCTAATATGCAACAGCTAATGGAATTTGGCCCTAAAGTTAAATTACCCAGTAGGTTTAATGTAAACGGAAAGGGTATTATTCCTCTTCATATAAGCAAATCAAAGGCTTTATCTAAGATTGTTTTTGGCTTTATGCCTGATTGGGAGTATGATAAAGGTGCCAATTATAATATGCATTACGATTTGCTCACACATGTTGCTGTATTTAATTTTTTGGCATCTTCCAATGGCTCATTGAGTTATCCATCTTCATGGCCATGGACGGATGTAATAAATGCAGCACATGCTAAAGGTACCAAAGTCATAATGGCGGTAACTAATTTTGGTGGTAGTGAAAAAGCTGCTGATGTTGCTCATTTATTAGTTACCAACACTAACGCTAAAAATATTTTATTTCAAAACATTAAAAAAGTTATTACCACCTTTAAATTAGATGGGGTAAATATTGATTTTGAAGCAATACATAGTGCTGACCGTGGTAGTTTACTGAATAATTTTATGAATGATTTAAAAGATTTTATTCATACAGAATTACCGGGAAAAGAAGTTTCTTTTGATGGTCCTGCTGTTAACTGGGGAGGTTGGGATATTCCGGGCTTAGTGCGTAATATTGATTATATATTTATTATGACTTATGATTATTCGGGCAGTTGGAGTGACTACACCGGTGCTGTATCTCCTTTAACAGATGCTAATGGTGGTTATTGTGTGCAAAAAACTATTCTGTCAACCTATGGAATTCCATTGGCAAACAGTCCTCAAAAATTAATTATGGGAGTCCCTTATTATGGTAAACAATGGAAAACTGTTTCTGGAAGTGCAGGCTCTGCAATAACATCGTTTGTGAAATCGACATTTTATAAAAATGCAGTTGTAGATGCTGCTAATCATGGTGGATTTATTTGGGATAACAATTCAAATACTCCATGGTATAAATGGGAATCGGGAGGATGGAATCAGGTGTGGAATGACAATGATAGCAGTTTACTGTTAAAATACGATTTTGCGTTGACCCAGAATATTGGAGGGGTTGGTATATGGGCATTAAATTATGATGGTACCAGAACTGAACTATGGAATTTGATTAATTCGGAATTTGCCGGAAATAATACTCCTTTACCTTCTATGCCGCAATCTCCGGCAGTTATAATTAAAGATTCTGTTTCAGTAATTGTAAAATTCAGGTCGGGCAATTTTGCAACCAACTATAGAATATTTCAAAGTATGGATAATCTAAAATATTCTCTTATTAAAGAAGTAAAAGATACAATTGCTGAAATTTCAGGTCTTCAAACCGATTCTGTTTATTATTTTAAAATTGCTTCGGTAAATTCTGCAGGTGAATCTAATAAAACGCATATAATGGGGGCGGTTCCTTCTAATAAAAATAACGAATTTTTAATTGTAGATGGTGTAGAACGTAGAACCTTCGAGGCAATAACTCAATATAAATATCCTATGTCCCGGCTAAAACATGCTTTTTCATCGGCATCCAATAACGCGGTTATAAATGGATTGGTAAATCTTGAAAATTTTAAATTTATTATTTGGATGTTACTCGATGAAAGTACTAATGATGATACTTTTAATAAACTTGAGCAAGCTAAAATTAAAGAGTTTATAGATAATAACAAGGGTGTTTTTATTGTTTCGGGATCAGAAGTGGGCTGGGATTTAGTAGAAAAAGGTGACACCCAGGATAAATTATTTTTTGAGAAATATTTTCATGCACAGTATATTAGTGATGCTCCGGGAGCCGCTAATACATATTATACTGTTGAAGATAATAATAAGGTAATATATCATTTAGATGATGGAACTCACGGTACAACCAAAATTGGTTACCCTGATTTAATTAAACCATTAAACGGATCGGTAGAAACATTTATTTATCCTGATATCAATGTCACAAATGGAGTTGCAGGAGTTCACTATAATAAAACAACTTCAAGTGGGGTTGATTATCTTGCCTTCCCAATTGAAGCAGTGTATTCAGGCCGGGAGAGGAAAGAGTTACTGGAATACATATTTAGTCAGTATGAAAGCATACTTGATGTTAAGAAAAACATGTTAAAAAACTCAATTCATATTTTCCCAAACCCTACTTATAATGTGGTTAAAATAGAAAATTCCGGAAACATAAAGATTCATAAAATTGAATTATATGATATATATGGTAATAAACTTATAACTTCCTATCGTGATTTAAAAATTAATATGATGGGTTATCCCAAAGGATTATATATTTTAAGAATTACAACAGAAAAAGGAGAGCGTGCCGTTTATAAACTAATAAAGAAATAAAAGTTTAGAGGGAAATTATTTTATTTTATGGTATTTTCTTAAAGTATTTAAATATTTAATTTGTTTTTTGCGGCTGTGTAATTCACTTTTTTTATTTCCTTTTATTCCTGCTTCAACCTCAATATTTCTATAAGCAATTCCGTGTTTGGCAGCATATACAGAGAAACTGCCATCTCCACGTTCACCTTTAGGTACATATTCATATACAACATTGAAACCTGATTTTTTATAAAAGTTAATTTCTTTGGCTACTTTTTTATTGGGTTTAATGGTTAGTCCCGGTATCCATATTAAACTTCTTATATCAGGGTCTTTTTCAGATTCAATTGTGATATTTTTCCAGGTTTTGATATGATTAAGATCAAAATTGCCACCGGGCTTATTATTATGTAAAACAATAATTAATCGATTTGGAGAATTACCTGATAGTTCTATTAACTCTTTTGCTACCGGCCAGTATAAATTTTCTTTGTAAAACATTCTGTTGGGATCCTGTTTGGTTAATCCTCTTGGATTGCCATAAGAATACAAATTCCGGTTTTCATTATTTTCCAAAACAATCAAAATTCCCCCATGTTTAATAGCCCTTAACCCGGCGTCAAAAGCAGCATCTTCCGAGTCGTGCACAACAAAATATTTTTGCTTGTTTGGACCTTTCTTTGTAAAAATATTGATTACAAATATTTTATTGCCAACATTTATTTTTTTCTGATGATTAATAATATGATGCCTTTTAATAAATCTTGCATTATTCCGTGTTGCGGATACAATATCAGCATCTATTATATTTTGGCTTTCAGCCATTAGGGAGACTGTAAATAGTAAATTAAACAATAAAATAATAGTCAAAAGTATTTGTATACTTTTTATTGATAAAAAATGATTTCTTTTAACAACTGATAAATGTGCCATTTTTTTGTTTTTTTATTAATATTATACTTCAATATACGTATTATTATTTCTAATAAGAATTTTGTATAGTTACTGTTAATTAAGCTTTTAATTATAAAATTATAGCTAATTACGTCATAAAAATAGTGTAGAAAAGGCTTCTTTTTAACTTATGTTAAGATTTTAACATTTTGTGTATAAAATGTAAAAAATAATTATAAATTTTTATTAATTGGAATAACTAGGTTAAATTTATCCCAACAATTTAAATTGTTTTCAAATAATTTTAAATATTTAGCTTTTGTTTACTAAAGAATTATATCAATATTTTATAAAAAAAGAAACTCCGTTTTATTACTATGATATGGAGTTATTGAGAGAAAGCCTGGAAAAATTAAAACAAGCTTCAGGGAAATATAATTATGAAGTACATTATGCAATTAAAGCTAATGCCAATGATTATATTCTGGAAATGATAAAAAATTTTGGTTTTGGTGCAGACTGTGTTAGCGGCAACGAAGTAAAGAAAGCCGTTGAAACCGGAATTAGTCCCGAAAAAATTGTTTTCTCAGGAGTAGGGAAGAGTGATAATGAAATTCTATACGCCATAGACAAGTCTATATTTAGTTTTAACAGCGAATCTATAGAAGAAATAGAAGTTATTAATGAATGGGGCAATAAAAAGCATAAGATTGTCCCGGTTTCTTTGCGGTTAAATCCTGATATTGATGCCATAACTCATAAATATCTCACTACCGGGTTGCCTGAAAATAAGTTTGGAATTCCTTTACAGTTTTTAGATAATGTTATTCAGAATGTTCAGCAGATGGAAAATATTAAACTTGTAGGAATTCATTTTCATATAGGATCGCAAATAAGGGAACTGTCACCATATATTGAACTATGTGAAAAAGTTAACTCGATTCAAGACGTATTATTCGAAAAATATAAAATCATTCCGGATCATATTAATTTAGGAGGTGGGTTAGGCATTAATTATGAAGACCCTGATTCGGAATTAATTCCTGACTTTAATAACTTTTTTGGAACAATTCATCAACATCTTAAATTGAGAAAAAATCAGAAAATTCATTTTGAGTTAGGGAGAAGCGTTGTCGGTCAGGTAGGTAGTTTAATTTCCAGGGTGTTGTATATTAAAAAGGGGTTAAATAAGAATTTTATGATTCTTGATGCAGGTATGACAGATTTAATCAGGCCGGCATTATATGGGGCACAACATAAAATTCAGAATATCTCAAAACCGGAAGCACAAATAATAAATTATAAATATGATGTTGTAGGTCCGGTTTGTGAATCATCTGATAGTTTTGATGATAATGTGATGCTTCCGATGACGAGCCGGGGAGATTTAGTAGCAATTAGAAGTACAGGTGCCTATGGTGAAATAATGGTTTCTCAATATACATTAAGGGATAAACCGGGAACTTTATATTCTGATAAAATTAAATTTGATAAAAGCATTCCTAAAAAGAGCAATTTAAAGTAATATAGATGTAATGAACATTTTTAAGCAAATAAAAAACCTGGTAATATTTCTTATTATGATAATTGCATTTTCATTCTCCGGAACCAATAAACATTTATTGGTTTCGGAGATTACCAGTAATATCGATTAATCAATAAAAAAATAAATTTAAAATAATATGCCTTTAAACCGAAGAGATTTTGCTAAAACAATTGGAATTGCTTCTTTGGGAGCAATAGTTCCAAATTTAACCTTTGGTTCAGCACCGTCTTACATAAAAAATAATAGTAAAAAAATGAAACTTTCATTCCAACCTTATGAACTTGAGATGAAACATACTTTTACTGTAGCCGAATATTCACGTAATTCGACCCCGGATGTGCTTACAAAGATAGAGTATGAGGGATTCACAGGTTATGGAGAAGCCTCGATGCCTCCGTATCTTGGTGAATCGATAGAGAGTGTTACAAAGTTTCTTAAAAAAGTAAATCTCCAGCAGTTTTCTGATCCGTTCGAGGTAAATGATATTTTATCTTATATAGATTCTATTGAAGAAGGAAATCCGGCTGCCAAGGCCTCGGTGGATATTGCATTGCATGATTTGTTGGGGAAATTGGTGAATCAGCCTTTATATAAACTCTGGGGTTTAAATCCTGATAAAACACCATATACTTCTTTTACTATTGGTATTGATAAACCGGATGTTGTTTTGATGAAAACAAAAGAAGCCAAAGCAATGGGATTTAAAGTTCTTAAAGTTAAACTGGGTCGCGGAAATGATCAGGAGATGATAAATACGGTAAGAGAAATTACCAATGTTCCATTATATGTTGATGTTAACCAAGGCTGGACTGATAGAAACAAAGCTTTGGATATGATATACTGGTTAAAGGAAAAAGGAGTTGTTTTCGTGGAACAACCTATGCCTAAAACACAAGTTGACGATATGGCCTGGCTTACCGAACATAGTCCTTTACCTACAATGGCCGATGAGGCTTTTCAACGTTTATATGATATTGAAGATAAAATTAAAGGAGTTTATTCCGGAATAAACATAAAATTAATGAAATGTACAGGACTTTATGAAGCGCATAAAATGATTACCGTTGCCAGAGCTTCCAATTTAAAGGTTATGTTGGGCTGTATGACGGAAACCTCCTGCGGTGTTTCTGCTGCTGCACAATTATCACCTTTGGTTGACTGGGGTGACCTTGATGGTAATTTATTGATAAAAAATGATCCCTTCGTGGGAATGAAAGTCATTAAAGGAAAAGTTACCCTCAATGACTGGCCGGGAATAGGAGTACGGAAATTATAATAATGTATGTCGTTTATAATGAATTAATTTATAGGAGTTATAATTAATAAAATATTTAAATTGCAATCTTTCTTTTTTCGTTTTAATTAAAATTTTAAGCTTATGAAAAAAAATTACAAATTTTTGTTCTTTTTAATGCTGATTTTTTCTACCATTCAATTCTCCTTTGCACAGAGCTTTATGGTTACAGGTACAGTAAAGGACGCTAATGGTGCCGAATTGCCTGGTGTTAATATTCACATTAAAGGAACAACACAAGGAACTACTACAAATCTTCATGGGAAGTACAAAATTCAAGCTTCAAAGGGTGATATATTAGTATTTTCTTTTGTTGGATATGATACAAAGCAGGTTCCGGTTACGGGACATGTTTTAAATGTTGTCCTTAAAGAAAGTGTAAGCAAACTCAAAGAGTTTGTAGTTACTGCTTTTGGAATGAAACAAAAAACACGGTCATTGGGCTATTCTGTTACCCAGGTTCAGGCTAAAAATCTTGATTTGGGTAGTCAGACTAATCCGTTGGAGGCTTTGGAAGGCCGTGTTGCCGGACTCCAAATTAACAGAACTTCCGGGTCTGCCGGAGGAGGTGTTGATATACTTATCAGGGGACTTTCTTCAATAGATCCTAGCCGTAATAATCAGCCACTGATTATTGTAGATGGACTTGCTATTGATAATGAAACCTATGCAGGTAATGTACTACCCAGTAAAGGATCAAATGCAACCGGAAGTTCCGAGCAATTTGGTTTTTCTAACCGGGCCAGTGATATTAATCCTGATGATATTGCCAGTTTTAGTGTTTTAAAAGGTGCTGCTGCTACTGCATTATATGGTGTACGTGCAGCAAATGGTGCTATAATTATAACAACTAAAAAGGGACAACGGGGCAAACCGAAAATTAATTTATCTGTTTTTACCACTTTTAGAGATGTTGTAAAAACACCTGCATTACAAAAAGTTTACAGGGAAGGAAACCGTACAACGAAAATTCCCGGTGCTGTAATAGATCCTAATTCTCCAACAGGATATGATAGATATGGTTTTGCATTTTACTCCTGGGGTGTGCCTTTTTCAGCAAATTCCTTTACTATGCCTGATGGAACTGTTATTGATCTAACTCACGATGGTTTTCACAGTCCTTATGAATTATTCAGAACAGGAGTCAATAAACAGATAAACTTTAATGTTAGCGGTGCTGATTCTAAATTTAATTACTTTATTTCAACCGGTTGGAATAAAGATGATGGAATTCTGCCTAATACAAGTTTTGAGAAGAAAACATTTAGAGTTAATGCCGGTTATCAGATTCTTAAAAACCTGAATATTTCTTCAACTGTAACTTATGCAGGTTCAGGCGGAGCAAGAGCAAATGGCGGTGATAAATCTGTTTTTAGTTCGTTATCTTATTGGTCTTCAACATTCCCGATAAATAACTATTTACTCCCTAACGGTATGCAAAATAATTATACAAATGGGGTAATTGATAATCCAAGATATTTTCTTGAAAAAAGTAATTTAAATGATAATTTAGATCGTTGGATTGGAAATGTTGTGGTAAAATGGAGCCCTTATCAATGGATGAATGTTTCTTATGCGGCTCAGTTTGATAATTATGCTGAAAAGCGAAATCGTTTTGTTCCACCTGATTTGGATGTTGGAAGTCAGGTTCACGGTTTTATTGTTGATGAAAATATTAATTTTAAAGGTTTGGAGTCAAATCTTCTTGTAACTTTTTCACATAACTGGAACGAGTTTTTTAATTCTTCCCTGACAATAGGAAATCAGGTTTCAGAAACTAAAAGAAATTATTCTTATATTAGAGGTGAAAATTTAAATGTTCCGGGAATTAATGATTTAAGTAACACTTTAAATATTTTTGCCGGAACAAGTTTGATTCGCTTAAGAAACGTTGGTGTTTTTGGTGAGTTAAAGTTGGGATATAAAAGTAAATTATACTTGTCGTTAACAGGAAGAAACGACTGGGTATCTACTTTACCGGTTGGAAACAATTCATTTTTCTATCCTTCTATTAGTGCTGCTTACGTTTTTACTCAGGATATTTTTAAAAACAGTAATATTATTTCTTTTGGAAAATTGAGAATTTCATGGGCCCAGGTTGGAAAAGCTCCAGGCTTTGGTAATGTAGGTCACTTTTTTATTCCGGATCCTAACTTCCCTTTTAATGGTGTAGGTGGTTATCGTTCAAGTACAGCATTGGGAGATCCAAATATAAAACCAGAACGTGATAACAGTTTTGAGATAGGGACTAATTTACAGTTTTTTAAAAATCGTTTACGTTTTGATTATTCTTTCTATAATACAAATGTTACTAATCAGATTTTCAGGGTAGGAACCGCCTACTCATCCGGTTTGTCAGGTGTTACCAGAAATGCCGGTGATTATCGTACGTGGGGACATGAAATCGTCGTTAGCGGTGATATTATAAAAAGAAACGGATTTCGTTGGGAAATGTATATGAACTGGTCAAAAAATAAAGGTGTAGTAGTTGCATTGCCTAAAGATCTTAAAGAAATTGTTTTCTTTGGTGATAGAATTACCTCAAAAGCTAAAGTTGGTGATGCTTTGGGAACATTATATGGATGGGTATTCCAGACTGTTCCCGGTGGTCAACGTTATGTTAATCCTGATGGTAAGTGGGTTATTACAGGCTCTGATAATAAAGGATATTATTATACAGGCACTAACCAAATGGTAAAAGTTGGTAATGCTTTTCCGGATTTTGTTTTGTCATTAGGCAATAATATATTGTGGAAAAGTCTTTCGGTAAATTTCCTCATTGAATGGAAAAAAGGTGGTAGTGTATATGATAGAGGGTTTAGAAATGCACTAAGAAACGGTAATTTACTGGAAACACAATTCCGCGATAAAACACGTATCCTAAGTGGTATGATGGATGATGGCCATGGTGGTTATGTTCCTAATACCATTCCTTTAATGATTACTGCCAATAGTTATTACCGGGATTGGAATAACTATAATAATGCATCTGAAGTTTTATTACAGGACGGTTCGTGGATTAAGTTAAGAAATATAAGCATAACTTATTCGCTTAAAGGCAGGATGTTAAAAAAAACGCACCTAAATAAGATATCTGTAACTGCAGGAGCCCGAAATATTATTATTTGGACTCCTTTTAAAGGTTTTGACCCTGAAGCAAATCAATTTAGTGCCGGTAGTAATATTTATGGATTTACCGGTTTAACTGTTCCTCTGCCACAGGCTTATTATTTTGGTATTAATTTTGGATTTTAAAAGACTAAGAATATGAAAAATATACTAAAAACACTAATTGTTGTCTTACTAATTGCCTTTATATCAGGCTGTAGTAAAGACTATTTTAAGGTAAATGTTCCTACCGGAGCTGTAGCTGAAAGTCAGTTAAGTATGAACGATTTACTTGGCCCCGTTCTTTACCACACTGTAATAGCTCAGTATTATGCTGAAAGAACGTTTGGAAATTATTCTCAGAATTTTACAGGACAGGGAGGAACTTCCGCAGGCGTAACCTCTATATCCGGAACATGGAGCAACACCTATTTATATGCAATGCCCAATTTGTTGGTTATTAGAGAAAAAGCAAAGGCTTTAAATGCAAAACATTTCGATGCAGTTGCACAAATTTTAATTGCTATGAATATGGGATTGGTTGCTGACAGCTGGGATAATGTACCATATACTGAGGCAGCCAAAATGGCGAAAAACTTAAATCCTAAGTTTGACACACAACAATCGGTTTATAATGCTATTTTTAATTTACTTGATAGTGCAATAGCCGAGCTGGAAGGTGCCGATCCAACAGGGATTTTACCAACATCAACTTCCGACATGATTTACCGTGGCGATATGACTAAATGGCTTAAAACAGCATATACTCTTAAGGCTCGCTATCTGTTACATCTTATTAAGAAAAATGGTGCAGTGGCTTCTGCAACTGCTGCCTTGGCAAGTATAGCAAAAGGGTATACCTCAAATAATGATGATTTTCAGATGTTTTATACCGATAAAATAATTAATCCCTGGTATTCAAGAGAGGTACTGGCAAAACATACCGGCAACGACCATGATGTAATTTGTGATCAATTGGTTAGTTATATGGATGGCACTTCTTTTCCTTTTACCGGTGGTACTGTAACCATAGATCCGCGGTTACCTGTTTATGCTGAAACTGATGATGGAAGTACTGTATATAAAGGATTTGAAAGTGGTGGTTTTGGATTTACAGCCGATGGCGTTACAAAAGCAAATACTGTATTTAGAGAAAATGGTTATTATACAAATGCTACATCTCCAATTGTTGTAATTTCCTATGCGGAAGCCTTATTTATCAAAGCGGAAGCTGAGTTTCTTGTAAATGGTGGAACTACTACCAGTGCTGGCACTACTGCTGCCGGTTATCAGGCATACCTTGATGGTATAAAAGCTAACATGTCTAAATTAGGAGTTTCATCTGCTGATTATATTGGTGATCCTTCTGTTGACATGGGTGCTGCTGCTTTAAAATTACAGAATATTATGAAAGAAAAATTTATTGCAAATTTCTTAAATCCTGAAACATTTGTGGATTTAAGAAGATATGATTTTTCTCCTGATGTGTTTAAAGATTTTGCTTTACCTGCTGATAACGCACAAAGCGTTTTCCCGGGTCAGTGGCTGGTTCGTGCCCAGTATCCCTCTACAGAGGTAAATAGAAATTCAGCAAATGTAAATGCAAATAAAAAATCTCCTGTTGATCCTGTTTGGTGGGAACAATAGATAAATGCGTTTTAGTTGTTAATATCTTAAATATATTGATATTCCATAATTGAAGAATTTTAAAATTTCTTTCATAATAATTATTCAATCATGGCAGGTTTTATATAACCAATATTTTTTAAAACTATAAAAGGATAAAAGTTTGGAGCAAGAAATAGAATTTATAACTTGCTCCATTCTTCCTTTTTAAAGTAACTGATTTGTTTTAATGAATACAATAATTCAAAATAATGTTTGACAGAAGGAAATTTTTGAAAAGTATGGCTGCCGTAACTACTTTTTCTGTATTGCCCGGCCTTAAATCTTTTTCTCAATCCAGGAGTAATTTTCTGAAAGTAAAACCTAAGCCTCACAGAATTTTACCTGAAAAATTAGATCGTGGAATGCGCATAGGACTTGCAACACCCGGAAGCGCTATTACTGATGTCCAACTGAAAGAATCTGTTGCACAACTCGAATGTATGGGTTTTAATACATATTATGAACCTTCTGTTTTAGCGCAATACGGTTATTTTGCCGGTACCGATAGAGAACGTGCTGAGGAACTAATGAGTTTATTTAAGAATAAAGAAGTTGATGCCATTATGTGTGTACGGGGTGGATATGGTTCCGACCGTATTTTAGATTTGCTGGACTATAATGAAATTAGTAATAATCCTAAAATTTTTATTGGCTATAGTGACATAACGGCTTTGTTAATTGCTATTTATGAAAAAACAGGCCTGGTATGTTTTCATGGCCCAATGGGGGTTTCTGATTTTAACGATTTTACATTACATTCTTTTGAGAATGTACTTATGAAACCTCATAACAGGTATAAATATCCATATAAAAGAGAAAAGAATACAATTGATAATCCTGAGTTTAATTTTTATACCATTAACAGAGGACAGGCGGAAGGAGAATTAACAGGAGGAAATCTTAGTTTACTGGTTTCTATGATTGGGACAAAATATGAACCTGATTTCGAAAATAAATTGGTTTTTATTGAGGAAATTGATGAAAAAACATATCGTGTTGACAGGATGTTGACTCAATTAGTAGAAGGAACAAATATAAAAAAGGCAAATGGTATTATGCTTGGTATTTTTTATAAATGTAATATTAATGATAAACCTGCTTTGACACTGAGGCAAGCTATTACGGATATTCTGAAGCCTTTGGAAATTCCTGTTACCTATGGCTTTCCATTTGGACATATTAAATTAAATATGACTATTCCTGTGGGAGTTAATGCAAAATTTAATGCGGACAAAAAAACTCTTAAATTGACTGAAAAAGCTGTTGTCTAATTTATTAAATTAAATTATGTTTATTTAGTATTACTTTTTCAATTCTGCCAGAGCAATCATTAATTTCTCAAGCTTGGCTTTGGCTTCCTTTGATTTACAACTAAAATTATTGACCATCATTGAGAAAATAATTTCTCTTCCTGAACGTGAGGTTACATAACCACTATATGCTTTTACTTTATCAATTGTGCCGCTTTTTGCTCTTAGGTTTCCTTCTGCAGCACTACCTTTAAACATCCCTTCTACAGTACCTTCCCTGCCTGCAATTGGCAGTGAGTTAAAATAATGTGTGAAATAACTACTCTTGTTTTTCATATAGTTTAACAGATATACCATTTGCCGGGGGGTTATGGCGTTATATTGTGATAATCCGCTACCGTCAGTAATATATAAACCTTGTATATCCATTCCTTTTTTTTTCCAAAATTTCATTAAGGCTTTTGCATCTTCGCCGGTTTGTGCTTTTCCTATAAGCTTTAAGCCGCAATGGTCTAGAAAATGCTCAGCAAATAAATTAATGCTGTGGATATTAGTTTGTTTTATTATTTCTGACAGGGGAGGGGAATAGGTAGTATATATAAGTTTAGTACTTATGTTTTTTCTTTCTTTCTGCAACATCTTTAATGTGGCAGGCTTTTTTAAAATGACTATTCCATTGTATTGTAGGACACGGTTTAATTCAAAAGCAGCAAAAAATGCCGGATCGGGGATAGATCCTTTTACTCCATATTCAGTTTTGTTCAGGGGTAATCTTCCTCTTAAATAGCGGGTGTTACAATAGGGAGCTCCTATTATGTTTGAATGGTCTCCCAAAACTGTATCAGAAATAATTTGGTTATCGAAAACTAAGTAGGGAATCTGTGGTTCAGTTTTAATTATTTTTGCCGGTTTGTCAGGAATGCTGTCCGTATTAAAAAACACTGTATAATAGTTATCGTAAATGGACAAGCCGCATGGTCCGGCACCAAAATAATCTCCCATATTTCCCCATGCCCAGGTTACAGGAACAATATCTCTGCTATAAATTCCTGCATCAGCAATTACACCACCAGAAATAGAGTCTATTCCTAATTTTTTAATTGCCTCTGCCCACCGGATAAGAAACAGGTGGTCTTTTGTTTGATCAAAATATACTGATCCCAGCGTAGGATCTCCACCTCCTTCAATAATTATGTCCCCCTTTAAAAATTTATGTAAAGTATCAATGTGTCCTGTATATAATAATTTAGTTTTAAATTGATAATCCGGTCCATACATTTCAAGTACGGATGCTGTGGAGATTAATTTCTGATTAGATGCAGGCCTTAATGCCTTATCAGGATTATAAGAGGATATTACTTTACCGGAATTAGCATCAATAGCTAAAAATCCAAACCACGCATTTTTAAAGTCAGGATCTTTAATGGTTTTTGCTAATACCTTATTTACTATATGATGTCTTTTTGATAATCTCCGTTGTGAATAACCGTTGTATACTAAAATAATAAGGAATAGAATAAGTACTAATTTTCGCATTTTTATAAAATTATTCTTTTGTTGGAAAGATAAAAATTTTATGCATATAAATATATATATTTAGGATGATATAAATAGATTTTAACGAAAATATCTGAATATGTTAAATTGTTTTATCAGTATGATCAGTACTTTAGAAAGATTATTATATTTGTCATATTACCGGAGAGTAAAACGGTTCCATGGGTGAAGGAAATTTTTAGTTTCTTTATTATCAATAAAATAAGAATTTTTAAACAGGTGCAATTAAATTTATATGAGTGATTTTGGAATATTATCAATACTTCCTCCGGTACTTGCCATTATACTTGCATTAAAAACCAAACAAGTTTATATTGCCTTGTTTTTAGGAACTTGGTTGGGATGGTTAATTATAAATGACTGGAATGTAATTACAGGTACATTTGCTACCATTGAGGCTTTTGTTAATGTTTTTAAATCACCCGGAAATACTCGTACAATAATGTTTAGTGCGCTTGTGGGGGCATTATTGTTATTTATTCAATATTCGGGTGGTGTAAATGGATTTATGATTAGCATAGGAGATTTCATTACGCGGGTTGAGCAAAAAAAAAATGTGAAAGGTCGTATGCTTGTCCAGATTCTGGCCATGGTTACGGGAGTATTACTTTTCGTTGAAACAAGTATTAGTTCATTAACTGTAGGAACGCTTTATAGACCATTATTTGATAAATTTAAAATTCCTAGAGAAAAGCTTGCATATATTGCAGATTCTTCGTCTGCCCCATCTTCCATTTTAATTCCTTTTAATGCTTGGGGTGCATTTATTATGGGATTATTACTTACACAGGGTGTTAAAAATCCAATGATAGTTTTAGGGAAGGCTATGATTTTTGATTTTTATCCTATTTTAACTATTATTCTGGTTTTTGTTATTATTATATCTAAAAAGGATTTTGGTGCCATGTCTAAAGCTGAAAAGCGAACCAGAGATACCGGTAAACTATTGAATGATAATGCACATCCTTTAGTGTCGGATACTATTACATCTTTAGATGCTAAAAATGGTATTAAACCAAGGGCTTTAAATATGTATATTCCTATTTTAACAATGGTACTTATGATGCCGGTTTATTTATTTTATACAGGTTATACTTCTGTAAAAAATTATGATGGCTGGATTGATTATACAGGACAGGCTATTGGTTTTGGCTCCGGTTCTTCGGCTGTACTATACTCAGTGCTGACATCAATTTTTGTGGCGATGATACTTTATCGTTCACAAAAAATAATGAAAATGAAAGAAATGGTTGAGCTGATATTAAAAGGAATAAGTGAAATGATGCCTTTGGCTTTATTGATGCTATTAGCATTTTCTATTAGCGAAGTGAGTAATAAACTAGGGACAGGAGTATATGTTGCCAACAACACAAAAATGTGGTTAACACCCCAGTTGCTTCCATTTATTTTGTTTGTTATAAGTGCATTTATAGCTTTTTCTACAGGAACCTCGTGGGGGACTTTTGCTATTATGATGGCAATTACTGTTCCTATGGCCAATGCGCAGGGAGCCAATTTATTTTTGGTTGTGGCGGCTACCATAGGAGGAGGTGTTTTTGGAGATCATTGTTCTCCAATTTCCGACACTACTATTATTTCCTCAATGGCATCAGCGTGCGACCATATTGACCATGTGAGAACACAACTTCCTTATGCTTTATTTGTTGGCGCGATATCAGCTGTTTTATATTTAATTCTCGGATATGTTATGCATTAAATAATTATTAAGAATGAATTAATGCAAACAGGCTTTATTATATCCGGATAAATAAAATTAAAACAGTTATAATTCAATATTTGTTCCCAGAACTTTAAGGAAAGCCGCCATCCATTTGGGATGTCCGGGCCATGCCGGAGATGTAACCAAATTTCCGTCAACAACAACATCATCTACATCTACATATTGATAGTCGGCACCCACATTGATAAGGTCGGGGCCAACAGCGGGATATGAGGTCATTTTTCTTCCTTTCAGATTAGTAGCGGCGGCCAGGAGTTGTGGCCCGTGGCAAATAGCTGCAACAGGTTTGTTTTGATCCATGAAGTGTTTCACAATTTCGAGGGCTCTTTTGTTTAACCTGACATATTCAGGAGCTCTGCCACCCGGTAATATCAAAGCATCGTATTCTTCAGGGTTTACATCTTTAAAAGTTGCATTTAGGGTAAAATAATGCCCTCTTTTTTCACTATAAGTCTGGTCGCCTTCGAAATCGTGTATTGCGGTAATAATTGTTTCTCCGGCTTTTTTATCAGGACAAACAGCATCAACTTTATGACCTACCATAAGCATCATTTGAAAAGGCACCATAGTTTCGTAATCTTCGGCATAGTCGCCGGCAAGGAGAAGAATTTTTTTTGCAGACATAATGAAGTATTTTAAAGTTTAAAAAAAATGAATTTTACAAAGTTAATAGTAAAACTGAAAAATAACAAACCCTGAAATAGTTGTTGTGATTTTAACACAGTATCTTGCGCCAGAGGGGATCAGGATGGCGATTTCGTTTTTTTGTCATGCTGAACGTAGTGAAGAATCTCTTTGACGATAATGCTTTGGAGATGAGTTCCTTCTCTCGCCTGAGGCGAGATCAGGATGACAGCGATGCGGAATTTGTCATAGTGAATGTAGTGAGGGGTCTAAACAAGGTTAAGACTTTGAGATTTAGTTCCTTCTCTGCGCTCAGGATGACAATTTAGAGGGTATTGTTTTTTTTGTCATGCTGAACGCAGTGAAGCATCTTTTTGATAGAAGTTTTGAGAAATAGAGTTCCTTCTCTCGCCTTAGGCGAGATCAGGATGACAGCGATGCGGAATTTGTCATAGTGAATGTAGTGAGGGGTCTAAACAAGGTTAAGGCTTTGAGGATTAGTTCCTTCTCTGCGCTCAGGATGACAATTTAGAGGGTATTGTTTTTCTTGTCCTTCTGAACGCAGTGAATAATCTCCTCAGTTATAAGGAGTTAAATATTAGTTCCTTCGCTGCTCTCAGGAGGACAATGAGTTTCAATCTTCAATTTCATCGTTTAAAAACCTCCATTCGGGATTAAATTCATTTATCAGTTTCTCCTTTTTGCGCCGTACCCAGCCTTTTATTTCTTTTTCCCTGTGGATGGCATGTTGAATATAGCCAAAACGTTCATAATAAATTAAGTGATAACAATTGTATTTTCCTGCAAA
>WGGC01000192.1 GCA_015491905.1 Bacteroidales bacterium
TTTGAAAATCCGTTTCTTGCTTCATATAATAATTATTTCAGATGGCAAAATACACGATACGAAATATATGCAGGTGCAAAAGGAAATATCTCCAAAAAATTTGGTTTTATAATTAAAGGAGGTTTCCGCTATTTTGAGGATATGCCATTTTTTGATTATCAACGGCTTTATACTTTCAGCGGGCCTACTCCTTTTGCTCCCGATTCAACTACCGTTCAGATACAAGTCAAGAATGCCTTCCATATTTCATATTCCGGTGGAAATATGTCGTTTGTATCAGGTGGAATTACTTTCCATAATTCAAAGAATATTAATTTATGGATTACCGGTGAGATGAATCAATATAATTTGAAGAATAATGCTAAACCCTTATATAAACCTGCTTTTCGTTTACAATTGGGTGGAGATTTGCGGCTTTCGGATAAGTTGAATTTCTGGACAGAAGTGTTTTTTGTAAGTAAAAGATGGGCCAGCCACCGGTTTACTTATTATGGAAGTGCTTTCCCTTCATATTATTATCAGTTACCGAATTATTTTGATATAAATATTGGAGCAACCTTGCAGTTAAAAAATAATTGGGGCTCATTTGTTAAAGTAAACAACTTGCTGAATAAACAGTATAAGTTATTTAATGAATATCCTGTTGCAGGTTTTCAGTTATTTTTGGGAATTACCTACCGCTTTTGATTTTATTATTTTTTTTTAAAAAAAGTATTGAAAAGATATTGTTTAAAATACTGAATTACATATTATTATCCTGTTAAAAAATATTCATTTCAGCGGAAGTTTATGGTTTCATGAAAATGATTTTTTATTACCTTTGCACACTAAGGAAAAACTTATTTAGATAAATTCCAAATTATTATGACAGAAGAAGAAAAACAGTCAGGCCGTAAAGAATATACAGCGAATAATATAACCGTATTGGAAGGATTGGAGGCCGTTAGGAAACGTCCTGCCATGTATATTGGAGATGTTAGCTCGCGAGGATTGCATCATTTGGTTTATGAGGTAGTTGATAATTCCATTGATGAAGCCCTGGCAGGATATTGCACGGATATAAAAGTAACCATACATAAAGGAAATGGCATTTCGGTACAGGATAACGGTCGGGGAATACCTACAGGATTACATGAAAAGGAAAAACGTTCGGCTCTTGAGGTTGTAATGACTGTGTTGCATGCCGGCGGTAAGTTTGATAAAGGTTCATATAAAGTTTCCGGTGGTTTACACGGTGTTGGAGTTAGTTGTGTTAACGCTTTATCAGTTAAGTTGGTTGCCACTATTTATCGGGAGGGTAAGATTTTCAGGCAGGAATATACCAAAGGAAAGCCATTACATACAGTAGAAGTTATTGGAGAGACAGATAAAACAGGAACAGAAATATTTTTTCAGCCTGATGAAAGCATATTTACTGTTTTGGATTATGATTTCACAATTCTTGCCACTCGTTTGCGTGAATTGGCATTTTTGAATAAAGGCATTCGTCTTTCACTCATCGATGAGCGTGAAAAGGACGAAAATGGTTCTTATAAACAAGAAGAATTTTATTCAGAAGAAGGTTTAGTGGATTTTATAAAGTATCTTGATTCCAGCAGGGAAAAGTTAATTCCGGATGTTATTTCCATGGAAGGTGAGAAAAACGGAATTCCAATAGAGGTTGCCATGCAGTATAACACTTCCTTTACCGAGAACCTTCATTCCTATGTAAACAATATTAATACTCACGAAGGTGGAACACATTTATCTGGCTTCAGGAGGGCGTTGACTCGTACATTAAAAAGCTATGCTGAAAAATCCGGAGCACTGGCAAAACTTAAATTTGATATTAATGGTGATGATTTCCGGGAAGGGTTGACTGCTGTCATTTCCGTGAAAGTTGCTGAGCCGCAATTTGAAGGACAAACAAAAACAAAACTGGGTAATTCGGAAGTAATGGGCGCTGTCGATCAGATGTTGAGTGAGAATTTGAATATCTTTTTGGAAGAACATCCTAAGGAAGCACGTACTATCGTTCAGAAGGTTATCCTTGCTGCAACGGCACGTCATGCAGCTCGTAAAGCCCGCGAACTTGTGCAACGAAAAAACGTTTTAACAGGTTCGGGACTTCCTGGAAAGCTTTCTGATTGTTCTGAAAAAGATCCTGTAGTATCCGAAATTTATCTTGTGGAAGGGGATTCTGCCGGTGGTACTGCCAAACAGGGTCGCGACAGAAGGTTCCAGGCTATTCTTCCCTTGCGGGGAAAAATATTAAATGTGGAAAAAGCTTTACCACACAGGGCTTTTGAAAGTGAAGAAATTAAGAACATATATACAGCTCTGGGCGTCAGAATTGGTACGGAAGAGGATAGTAAAGCACTGAATCTTGAAAAACTAAGATATCACAAGGTAATCATTATGACGGATGCTGATGTTGATGGAAGTCATATAGCAACACTGATTCTTACTTTCTTTTTTCGCTATATGCGCGAACTTATTGAATTAGGCCATGTTTATATTGCTACTCCTCCATTATATTTGATTAAAAAAGGAAAAACGGAAAGATACTGTTGGTCTGAAGAGGAAAGAGTTCAGATTATAAATGAATTATCTACTGATGGAAGTGATAAAGGTTTCCATATTCAGCGTTATAAAGGGTTGGGTGAAATGAACGCAGAGCAATTGTGGTCTACAACCATGAATCCCGAAACACGAATATTAAGACAGGTTACCATAGAAAGTGATCCCGAAGCTGACAGAGTTTTCTCTATGTTAATGGGTGATGAAGTTGCACCTCGACGGGAATTTATAGAGGCAAATGCAAAATATGCTAATATTGATGTTTAAATAAGTTATAAACTTATTATAAAAAATGCTGTTTCATTATGAAACAGCATTTTTTTTGTGAAAATATTAGGACAAAAAAAGACCGCTTAACGGTCTTTTTGAGAGGGTGGAAGATGGGACTTGAACCCACGACCCCTGGAACCACAATCCAGTGCTCTAACCAACTGAGCTACATCCACCATGTTTAGGGGCGCAAATATACAACAAATTTTAATTTTACAAGAATTCATAAAATAAAAAAATATAATTTTTCCTGCCGGGAAAGGAATCTCAGTTTTAAGGTATCTGATAAGATTTATGAAATATTTTTATTTCTGTCAATTTACTCTGTTTTTTTGTTTCCTGCATATTTGTTAGGAATAGTTTTATAAATTTGGCCAATGTTTCTGGAAAAAAATAAGAGAATATCCTCCGGTTCCCTATCCCATAAGGCATGGTCAAAGTTTAAAAAACAACCTACCGGTATGGCTGCACTTATTTTTATTCTCATAGCTATATTTATTGCCATTTTTGCATATTATGTAATTCCTGATAAAACACCAGATGCAAATCAGCAGATTTTGGAACTTGCCACTCAAAAACCAGGTTTTAGAGTAAAAGTTTTAAAAATAAGAAAGAATGAAAATTCGGTTTCTGTTTCCTTATTGCATTGGCTGCTATATGGAAAAAGAAGTAATTATAAAATTGTTCCTGTTGATAGTGTTTTTTTTGAAAAGGGAAATCTTATTGCAAAAATTTATGATCCTGATGAGGAAAATATTTATAAAAAATTTAGTATCGCTGATATTTTATATCCTGTAAAAGGAAAAGAAAAAATTTCAGGAACACATATTTATGCAACTCTGATAACCGGTAAGGTAATTAAATTGAATTTATTGCAGGCTGAAAGAGAAATATTAAATAATAATGTTAAAACCCGTACTTACTTGTTAGGAACCGATCAGTTTGGCAGAGATTTGCTTAGCAGATTGATATTGGGAACAAGGGTTAGTATTTCGGTAGGGTTTATTTCTGTGGCAATTTCGTTGTTGGTAGGGATAATACTAGGCTCCATAGCTGGTTTTTATGGCGGTAAAGTTGATGAGTTAATAAGTTGGTTTATAAATGTGGTCTGGTCTGTTCCGACTTTATTACTTGTAATTGCCATTACTTTTGCGCTGGGAAAAGGGTTTTGGCAAATATTTTTAGCTGTAGGATTAACAATGTGGGTTGAGGTTGCCAGAATAGTAAGAGGACAAATGCTTTCAGCTAAAAATATGGATTATGTAGAAGCCGGACGGTCATTGGGATTTTCAAACTTCCGGTTAATTTTTAAACATATTTTACCTAATATTTTAAGTCCAGTAATTGTTATTTCAGCAGCAAATTTTGCAGCAGCTATATTAATAGAGGCAGGATTAAGCTTTTTGGGTATTGGTGTACAGCCACCAATGCCTTCATGGGGTACCATGATAAAAGAGTATTATAGTTACATAGTATTACATGCAGCATATCTGGCAATAATTCCGGGTATAGCTATTATTTTAATGGTTATGGCGTTTATGACTCTGGGAAATTCCTTACGCGATGCGCTGGACGTTAAAACAGAAACCGGTATTCTCCAGGGATAGAAAATAACATGTTTTTTAACTAATCTTGTGGATTTTTTTGAAAAAGTTATTTCAATATATATTTTAAGATTTTAGTAATGATAAGAAAAATGATGATACTGATGGTGATTTTAGTACTGAACAGAAGATATAATGATATTGAATTATAAAAATACCATTATAAAATAAAACTAAAGTAATTGATATTTAATAATATGTAATATATATCCTTGATAATATCCAATTTTGGTAAGTCATAATAAATTGTAAATTTGCTTTGTAAAAAATGATATTTTGTTCTTTTTTGAAATATATTTCTTTTGTAAATATTAATATTAAATTAATATTAATATCCGTTTTCAGGAAATAGTTTTAAATTATTTTTGGCTCCAAATTAATACTATGGAAAGCATATATTTAGTACTTGTTGGTGTATTGTTTTTATTGGCATTATCTGATATTGTTGTAGGGGTAAGTAACGATGCTGTAAACTTTTTAAATTCAGCAGTCGGTTCAAAAGTATCTTCTTTTAGAATGATTATTTTGATGGCTGCTTTGGGTGTTTTAGTTGGGGCTGTATTTTCCAGTGGTATGATGGAAGTAGCCAGAAAGGGTATTTTTCATCCTCAGATGTTCTATTTTTCTGAGATTATGCTGATATTTTTGGCAGTAATGACCACCGATATCATTATGCTTGATACTTTTAATACTTTCGGCATGCCTACCTCAACTACCGTTTCTATTGTTTTTGAATTATTAGGTGCCGCCGTAGGTATGGCCTCAATAAAATTAATGGCTTCTCCGGAAAGCATGGCTGCTTTTAAACAATATTTATTTGATCATCACTACATATCAAGTATTCATCAGGCTTTGAATATTGGAAGTTTTATTAATTCAGGAAAAGCACTGGCTATTATTTCAGGAATTTTATTTTCTGTAGCGGTAGCTTTTGTTGTAGGTGCTGTGATACAATATATTGCCAGGATTATTTTTTCATTCAATTATAAAAAAAGAATGAAATGGTTTGGTGGATTATGGGGAGGCCTTGCTTTTACCGCCATTACTTATTTTATTGTGATAAAAGGAGCCAACGGTGCAAGTATATTGACACCTGAAAATAAATTGTGGTTACATCAGAACACATCTTTGGTTTTACTATATAGTTTTATAATATGGACTTTGTTTTTGCAACTATTAAATTGGTTATTTAAAATAAATATTCTTAAAACAATTGTTCTGGTAGGAACCTTTTCTTTGGCCATGGCCTTTGCCGGTAACGATTTGGTAAACTTCATTGGTGTACCTATTGCAGGTTATAATGCCTATGAAGTATTTATTCATACTCCCGGAGCCAATCCGGCAACTTTACCTATGATTGCTTTAGGTGGGAAAGTAGCAACTCCAACCTCGTTTTTACTTCTTGCTGGTTTGGTAATGGTTTTAACATTGGCTTTTTCGCGAAAAGCGAGGTCTGTTATTAAAACCTCAGTAGATCTTAGCCGGCAGGATGCCGGTGATGAAAGGTTTAAATCTAATGCTATATCCAAAGTCCTTGTGCGGTCTTCTATCAACTTTACAAAAGGTATTCGTACTGTGGTTCCCAATAGAATATTGGCAGCCGTTGAAAGGCAATTTGAACCTTATTATGAATGGGATCCTAAGGATAGAGATGCTCCGGCTTTTGACCTTATTAGAGCTTCTGTAAACCTTGTTATTTCAAGTTTGCTTATAGCATTAGGAACTTCTTTAACATTGCCTTTATCTACAACTTATGTAACATTTATGGTAGCAATGGGGTCTTCATTAGCTGATAAGGCATGGGATAGAGAAAGTGCCGTTTACAGAATTTCAGGAGTATTTTCGGTAATTGGTGGTTGGTTTCTTACGGCAGTTTCGGCTTTTACTACTGCATTTATTATAGTATATGCTTATTATTATGGCGGTAATATTGTAATCTTTTTATTCCTTATTATTATTGGTTATCTGGTTTATCGTTCTCACCGGTTTCATGCCAGGAAGGTTAAAAATGAAGAAGAAACTGGAGAGGGTGTTTATTCTGTAAATGAAGAAAACCTGGTAGAACGCTCTAATGCCACATTAGTAAGTAACTTGAAAAAGATTATTCGTGAATACAGGCATACTGTTGAAGGACTGGAAACAGAAAATATTAAGGAACTAAAAAAGGCTAAAAAAACAATTGATGAAATTGCTGGCCGAACAAAATATTTAAAGGATCATATAAATATAATTATTGATCGTCTGCAAAAGGAATCTGTTGATACAGCATATTATCTGGTAGAAGTATTGGACTATATGAGAGAAATGGTGCATAGTATTTCTTTTATTGCTAATCCGGCATTGGAACACGTAGATAACAACCATAAGCCATTAACCCGGGAACAAATTGAGGAGTTGAAACAGATTTATACCAAAATTGAAAAGCTATTAAAAGAAATTATGAATAGTATTCTTTCTAATGATTTTGCTAAGCAGGAAGAAATTATTCAAATTCAGCAGGAAACACTTACTGTCCTTGAAAAATCAAGGAAAAATCAAATACGGAGAATTAAAAACGGACAGGTGGGAACACGTAATAGTATGCTTTACTTTAATATCCTTAGTGAAACAAAAAACCTTATCTTACAAGCTGTAAACCTGTTTAAATCTCAACGCGATTTTATTGATTACCGAAGTAAATTATGATCCTCAAACCGGGAATAATTGCCGGAGGTCAAAGCGGTGTTGACAGGGCCGCTATGGATTTTGCTATTGCAAACAATATACCTCTTAAAGGATGGTGCCCTAAAGGTTGTAAAGCTGAAGATGGCGTTATTGATAAGAAATATAAACTCATTGAAATTCCACAAACTGAACCAAAATTCCGTACCATAAAAAATATTACAAAAGCAGATGCTGTTTTAGCCTTTCTTTTTGATTCTCCTGATAAAGGGACTTTTTTTGCAATAGAATATGCGGAAAAAATTAAAAAACCTTTTTATATGGTATTCTTAAAAATGAAGATGCAAAACCAGATAAAAGGTGTAATTAGGTTTTTGGATAATAACTCTGTTAGATGGATAAATATTATTGGGCCCAGAGAATCAAATAGTAAGGGTATATATTCAGAAACCTATTTATTTTTAAGTGAATTATGGCATAAAATTAATTAACTTAAATAGTTATTTTTTGCCAATTGCAAATCGGTATTTCCCCCTGAAATCTTTTAAAATTGTTATTTTATGATAACCATAACAATGCATTAATTCATGTATCTGATTACCCTTATTCTCATTAATTTCAAAATAAACTTTCCCGTTTTTTGATAAATGAATTTCTGCAAAATCCAAAATATGTTGATAAAATATTAGTGGATTGTTGTTGGGAACAAATAAAGCTTTTTCCGGTTCCCAATCTATAACATTAGGTTTCATTTGTTCTTTTTCACTTATAGTGACATATGGAGGATTACTAATGATTTTATCAAATTTTTTATTCTCTAATATGGTTCTTGATGCTAAAATATCTTCACATATAAAATCAATATTCAGATTGTATTTTTTAGCATTTTTCTTTGCTATCTGTATGGCTGAATCTGAAATGTCAACAGCTGTAACACTTGATAGTGGAAATTTATTCTTTAAAGCCAGAGCAATTGCCCCACTTCCCGTTCCAATATCAAGTATCGTTTCATTTACTTCCATTTCCTTAGCAATAATATCTACCAGTTCTTCTGTTTCCGGCCTGGGAATTAAAACATCTTTGGTTACAGTTAGTGTTAAATCATGAAATTCACATTCATTGGTAATATATTCAAGTGGCTCAAATTTTTTTAGCCTTTTAACGGCAAAATGTAGTTTTAAAATTTCTGATTCCGACAAACGGTAATCTTTTTTTAACGCTTGTTGAACACGTGAAAGACCGGTGAAATAATGTATTAGTGAATTAATTAATTGAACAGATTCGTTTTGATTGTAGAAACCGGATAATTCTGAAATTAAAATATCTTTAATATTGCTTAGTAAATTGGTTGTATATTGCATAATGCAAATTAAAATAATTTTAGGTATTCATGAATAAAAAAGCTGATAAAATATTGAAATATGATTCCACGCCACAAAATAATATTTTTATTATTTCAGGAAAACAAGGATATGGAAAGACAATTTTTCTGGAAACATTGATTAAAAAATTTATAAAAAATAATTTTATGCCTGCTGGTTTTTCTGCTCCGGGATATTGGGATAAAGATGTTAGAAGTCGTTTTGACTTAAAAAATATATTCACCGGTGAAAAAGAGCTGTTGTGTAGTGTCAATCCTGTTAAAGATAGCGTTAAACACGGAAGATTTTATTTCAACCCTTATACTATCATTTTGGGTGAAGAGATAATTAATTCGGGAATAAAAAATAATGCTGGCTTATTGGTTATTGATGAAATAGGGAAATTTGAACTCGAAGGAGCGGTCTGGGATAGTATTTTTAAAAAAATGATTTTATCTGGCATTCCTGTTCTGGCAGTAGTGAGAGATATTTTTGTTGAAAAAGTAAAAGAAAAATATGAGATTAACGATGCTGAAATTTTTTATTCAGATGATAATCCTGATTTCGTTTTTGATTATATTTTTGAAAAAATACGAATTAATAAATCATCATGAATTTTACCAACAAAAAAAGCAGATTCTTCATTAAAAGAATCTGCTTTTTTTTAATTTATTTTATCTTTTACTTTTCATTATGGCCTTTTGAATGGGCAACGATTTCATCATCTACCAAAATACGACCACAATATTCACAAACAATAATTTTCTTATGTAATTTTATATCTAACTGATGCTGAGGTGGTATTTTGTTATAGCAACCTCCACAAGCATCTCTCTCTATCTGAACAACAGCTAATCCGTTACGGAAATTTTTTCGTATTCTTTTATAAGCAGAAAGTAACCTGTCCTCAATAAATTTTTCATTTTCCTTCGAAAGCTTTTCCAGTTCTTCTTCTTCTTTTTTTGTTTCGGCAACAATACCATCAAGTTCCTCTTTTTTAGCTTCCAGGTCTTGTTTTCTGGTATTGATTTTTTCCTCGGTTTCCGAAATCTCGTTATTTATATTTTCAATACGATATTTAGCTTCTTTAATTTTTTTCTCTGCCAATTGTATCTCAAGGTTTTGAAATTCAATTTCTTTGGTAAGAGAGTCATATTCGCGGTTGTTGCGAACATTCATTTGCTGTTCTTCGTATTTTTTTATAAGACTTTTACTATCTTTAATTGCATTTTCTTTTTCCGCGGTGAAATGCTCAAATTTCTCCTTTTCTTCTTGCAGGTTTGTTACCCGGGTTTCTAAACCGGCTACTTCATCTTCAAGGTCTTCTACTTCCAGAGGTAACTCACCTCTGATAATTTTAATTTTGTCAATTTGGGAGTCAATCTGTTGAAGATTATAGAGTGCAATTAGCTTTTGTTCTACACTTACTGCACTTTCAACTTTTTCATTGTTTTCTTTTGCCATAATAATTTATGTTTCAAATGTCTATAAAACAGAAACAGGATTTGTATTTATCCTTGAAATTTGGAGTGCAAAAGTAGGAAATTTTTTCGTTAATATTTCAAATAAAAGCTCTTTAGTAAATTGTTCTGTTTCATAATGACCTGCATCAACCAAAATCATCCGATTATTGTATAAAAAATAATCATGATATTTCAAGTCGGCAGTAACAAAAATATCTGCTTTCTGCTTTGCTGCCTCATTCATTAAAAAGCTCCCACTTCCACCGCAAATTGCTATTTTGCTTATCTTCTTTTTTAATAAAGGACTGTGTTTAATAACTTTTGCATTTAAAGACTTTTTTATTTTTTTTAGAAAAGTTTCTGGTAATTCAGGAACTTTTAATTCTCCAAACATCCCGGCACCTAATTTCATATCTTTGTTTTGTAAAGGAATAATATCATAGGCTACTTCTTCATAAGGATGAACTTTTATCATCTCTGATATTACATAATTTAATAAAAAATCGGGTACGATAGTTTCAATTTTAGTTTCTTTTTCAAAATGGATTTTATTCACTTTTCCCAGAAAAGGATTTGAACCGGGTAAAGGTTTATAACTACCTGTTCCTTTAATATTAAAACTCGTGTGGCTATAGTTGCCAATATACCCTGCTCCTGATGCCAGAATGGCTTCTCTTACTGCATCAGCATGGGAGTTAGGGCAAAAAACAATTAGTTTTTTTAATTTGTCGGGAAGAGGTGAAAGTATCTTTCTGTTTATTAATCCCAGACGATCTGCCAGTTTACTGTTTACTCCATTATTAACATTATCCAAATTAGTATGAATAGCATAAATAGCAATATCATTTTTTATAGCTTTAATTACAAGGTCTTCAACCATGTTGCCACCGTTTAATTTTTTAATTCCTTTAAATATTAAGGGATGGTGTGCTATAATCAAATTACAATCTGCTTTCAATGCTTCTTCCATAACTTCAGGTGTTATATCAAGTGTAATCAGTGCTTTAGTAACTTGTTTTTCAGAAGAACCTATTAAAAGTCCTGAATTATCATAAGATTCCTGAAGTGATAATGGTGCTATTGATTCAAGATAACTAATAATTTGGCTTACTTTCATATCAATCTTTTATTAATTTCAAAATTAGTTAAAATTATGTAATAACATTTTTTATTTTTCATAAAGATGTTTATTAAATTAAGATTAAAATATATTGTGAAACAGAAAATATGACAGCACCAAAAAAATAAATTTGTTTTCCGGATTTTAGCACCTGTAATTAAAAAAAAATTAGTATAATTACATCAAAATTTATAATTATTTAAAGGATCAATATAATTTACACATTCTAAATGTTAAAATGGCTGTTATTCCCTATAAGTATCCTGTTTGGATTGGGAATTAGATTACGACATTTATTATTTGATTTGGGCGTTCTGCCTGAAAAATCATTTGATATTCCTACAATTGGAATTGGTAATTTGTGTATGGGTGGTGCCGGTAAAACTCCGCAAACAGAATTTCTGGTAAAACTATTATTAAAAGAATCTTTGCATATTGCAATTCTTTCACGTGGGTATGGCAGAAAGACAAAAGGATTCTTTCTTGCCGGCGACAATACCACTTCAGATGAGATTGGTGATGAACCGATGCAATACCTAAAGAAATTTGGAAAAAGAATACAAATTGCTGTTGATGAAAGCAGGGTAGATGGTATGAAGAATCTGATTAAAATGGATAATTCTCCCGATTTGGTTTTGTTGGATGATGTCATGCAACACAGGTATATAAAACCGGGGTTAATGATTCTGCTTACAGATTACAGAGAACTATATGTAGATGATCATTTATTTCCAATAGGCCATTTAAGGGATGTAAAAAGTTCTGCAAAAAGAGCTGACATTATAATTGTTACAAAAACAGATAAAATTCTTTCTCCCATAATACGAAGAACAATATATAAAAAGCTGAATCCGCAAAGTCATCAGCAGATTTATTTTTCTTATGTCAAATATGGAAAACTTGTGTCTTTGCATAATTTTGAGAAAACGGAAATTGAAAAGAAATATTCTGCTATCTTTCTCTTGACAGGCATAGCTAATCCTTACCCGTTAAAAGATCATTTGCGCTATTATTGTCGTGATTTAATTGCAATGGAATATGCCGATCATCATGTTTTTAATAAGAGAGATATTCAAATTTTAGTAAAAACCTTCAAGGATCATTATAGTAGAAAAAAAATTATAATAACAACCGAGAAAGATGCAATGCGATTACTAAATTCTCCGTACCTTCGCCTGCTGAAAGGTCTTCCCGTTTATTTTCTTCCCATAGAAGTAAAATTTCACGGAAAGGATCAAACATTGTTTAATCAGCAAATATTGCATTATGTTAGAGAAAATAAAAGAAACCGTTGAATTTATTAATTCCAAAATTACAATTCAACCTAAAGTAGCAATTATTTTAGGTTCCGGCCTTGGTGATCTTGCCAATGATATTAAGGTTACTGAAAAAATTGATTACCACAAAATTCCAAATTTTCCCGTTTCTACAATTAAAGGCCATTCGGGTCAGTTAATTTTTGGAACTATTGGGAATGTTCCGGTTGTTGCCATGCAAGGCCGATTTCATTTTTATGAAGGTTATGCAATGACAGAAGTTACCTTCCCTGTTAGGGTTTTTAAGAAGATGGGTATTGAATATCTGTTTGTCTCAAATGCAAGCGGTGGTGTTAACCCTGATTTTGAAGTTGGCGATATTATGTTTATTACTGACCATATAAACTTATTGCCAAATCCTTTATTAGGTAAAAATTATGATGAATTAGGCCCGAGATTTGTTGATATGAGCAATGCGTATGATAAACAGTTGTTGAGTAAAGCTACAAAGGCTGCCAGGAAACTTGGCATCCGCTATAAAACAGGTGTTTATGCCGGAGTTACCGGGCCTACTTATGAAACTCCCTCCGAATATAATTATATTCGTTCCATTGGAGCTGATGCCGTTGGAATGTCAACTGTTCCGGAAGTAATTGTAGCGCGACATATGGGACTTCCTGTTTTTGCAGTTTCTGTTATTTCTGACCTTGGTGTTAAAGGAAAAATTATTGAAATTTCTCATCAGGAAGTTTTAGAAGCTGTGGAGCAGGTAACACCAAAATTAATTTCTATTATAAAAGATTTACTTGCAGATTTAGATTATTGAAAATAAATCTGTTAAAAAAATTATCAATTATTGAAAAAAGATAAAGTCTATTTTGTTTCTGATTTGCATCTGGGTATTCCAACTCATGATACCAGTCTGGAAAGAGAACGGTTACTGGTAAAGTGGTTAGAGGAAATCAAACCCAATGCAGCAGAAATATTTTTAATGGGTGATTTATTTGATTTCTGGTTTGAATATAAAGCTGTAGTCCCAAAAGGATATGTCAGATTTCTTGGTAAACTGGCTGAAATTACCGACGCCGGAATACCTGTGCATGTGTTTAAAGGAAACCATGATTTATGGGCGTTCGACTATCTTGAAAAGGAAGTTGGAGTGAAACTTTATCGTAAACCTCAAATTAGAAAAATATTTGATAAAACATTTTATCTTGCTCATGGCGATGGTCTTGGCCCCGGCGATAAACATTATAAATTCTTAAAGGGTGTTTTTGAATTTAAACCCAATCAATTTCTTTTCCGGTGGCTGCACCCGGATTTAGGTGCTCGAATGGGTAATTTTTTCTCCCAAAGAAGCCGGCTTGCAAAAATGGATTATGCCGACAGTATCGATGATGCAAATTTTGAAAAAGAAAAAGAAATGCTTTATCATTACTCGCTTAAAAAAATAAAACAACATCCTGATGTTGAATATTTTGTTTTTGGCCATCGTCATATCCCTATTATTATTCCTGTTAATGAGAGTGCCAAAATGGTTATTTTAGGCGACTGGCTATCTCACTTTTCATATGGCGTTTTTGATATGGATGGTAAAATGACAATAGATTCTTATTCCGGTTAATTTCATTCTATTAAATAAATAGGAATATTATTATTAGCTTTTTGGTTGTCAATACATTTTAATTAATTTTGTTTTTAATGTAAAAGGTAATTATGTTACAATACTTGACTATACAAAATTATACTCTGATTGAAAAAACCACTATTGATATTAATTCGGGGTTTACAGTTATTACAGGAGAAACAGGTGCTGGTAAGTCAATATTACTGGGTGCTTTAGCTTTATTACTTGGTAAACGCGCCGATATTACTGTTTTAAAAGACCCAGATAAAAAATGTATAGTTGAAGCGGTATTTAATTTATCCGGTCTTGAATTGGAAACCTTTTTTGAAGATAATGATCTGGACTTTGAATTAGAAACCGTTATCAGAAGGGAAATAGCTCCCACAGGAAAGTCAAGGGCATTTATAAATGATACTCCTGTTGGTATTACAATTTTAAAAAAATTAGGAGAGCAATTGGTTGATATACATTCGCAGCATCAAACCTTATTGCTAAATGAAAAGGGATTTCAAAGGCAGCTCTTCGATGCATATGTTAATGAACCGGAGTTGCTTAAAAATTTCGCAGATGTATATCTGGAATATGTTCAAACATTACGTGATTTTAAAAAACTTCAGGAACAAAATAATAAGGCGAAATCTGATGAGGATTACTTTTATTTTCAGCTAAATGAACTTGATAGTGCCGGTCTGGATGAAGAGGAATTTAAAGCATTGGAGGAGAAAGCAACTCTCCTGACTCATTCTGAAGAAATTGCATTGGCAGTTTCTGGGGCATTACAGGTTTTGAATGAAAATGAAAATGCTGTAATTGACAGAGTTAGGGAACTTAAAGATCAGTTTTTACGCCTTGAGAACGTAAACCCCGGTTTAAAAGATGTTGCTTCCAGATTGGATGGTGTTTATATCGAATTAACAGATTTAGTAGGCGATATTGAAAAATATATGGATGTCGTTCAATTTGACCCTTCCGAACGACAGATAATAGAAGAAAAACTTGATGAAATATACCGGTTACAACAAAAACATCATGTGTCTGATATAAAAGCTTTGATAGCCGTCAGAGAATCCTTTCGAAAAAGCCTTGAGCAAATTACCACACTCGATAGTCAGTTGGAAGAAGTGACTAAAAGCCTACACTTTATTGAAAAAAAACTGGATAGCCTGTCTTTGGAAATTAGAAATAAAAGAAACAAAGAAATTCCACCGTTTCAAAAAGAGGTGGTTGCCGTTTTGCAACAGCTCGGAATGTCAAATGCAAGATTTGAAGTTAATATTGAACCTCTCGATGAGTTCAAGCCCTGGGGAAAAGATCAAATTACTTTCTTGTTTAGTGCAAATCCCGGCACACCTCTTACAAAAATTGCACGTGCAGCCTCAGGAGGAGAACTATCCCGGCTGATGTTGGCATTGAAATCATTGGTTCACCAGAAAAAACTATTACCTACTATTATTCTCGATGAGATTGACTCTGGTGTTTCAGGTGATATCGCAGGAAAAGTTGGAGCTATTTTGCAAACTATGGCTCAAAGTATTCAGGTGCTTGCTATTACACATCTCCCGCAGATTGCCGGCCGCGCAAAATATCAATTTAAAGTTTCTAAAGAAGTGGTAAACAAGACAACCCATTCCAGAATTACTTTGCTTAACAGAGAACAACGCCTTGAAGAAATTGCAAAAATGTTGAGCGATGAGAAAGTTACAGACGCTGCCAGAAAAGTTGCCAATGAACTACTTACCGACTAAAATACAAAACCTCATGCAATAATGCCTTTGTAATATATCTAGATCCATTGAAGATTTCCTGTATTAATTTTTAAATTCTTTTATCTTTGCTCTACAAAACTACAAACAAACAAATATGTCGTATAATTTATTAAAAGGTAAAAGAGGAATCATTTTTGGTGCTCTTGACAGTAAATCCATTGCCTGGAAAGTAGCTGAAAAAGCCCATGAAGAAGGTGCAGTATTTACTTTAAGTAACACCCATACCGCCATTAGGTTTGGTGAAGTAAAAGATCTTGCTAAAAAATGTGATACTGAAATTATTGCTGCTGATGCCACCAGTGTTAGTGACCTGGAAAAAGTTTTTGAGAAATCAATAGATATTCTGGGAGGTAAGATTGATTTTGTTTTGCATTCCATTGGAATGTCGTTGAATGTGAGAAAAAAAAGACATTATAGTGATTTGAACTATAAATATCTTGAGAAAACACTTGATATTTCTGCTATTTCTTTTCATAAAATGCTTCAGGTAGCATATAAAATGGATGCTATAAACGAATGGGGTTCGGTTGTTGCCCTTACATATATTGCTGCTCAGAGGGTTTTATATGGTTACAATGATATGGCAGATGCTAAAGCATTGCTTGAGTCTATCGCCAGAAGTTTTGGGTATATTTATGGCCGGGATAAGAACGTACGTGTAAATACAATCTCACAATCTCCTACTATTACAACAGCAGGTTCAGGGGTAAAAGGTATTGATGGCTTACTCGACTTCACAGAAAGAATGTCTCCATTAGGAAATGCAACAGCCGCCGAATGTGCTGATTACTGCGTTTCTCTGTTTTCTGATTTTACACGCAAAGTAACTATGCAGAACCTTTATCATGATGGCGGCTTTTCAAGTATGGGAATGAGTTTGAAAGCTATGGCTATGTATAATAAAAGCCTGGAAATGGATTTGGGCCTCGATAGTCTTATGGACGACCTGGATTAAACTTTCAAAGTTTTTCTCCACACATTTTACAGTATTTTGCATCGTCATCATTTTGGTCAAAATGACAATTTTGACATACCTGGGTGTTGTGTATTGTTTTATTATTCTTAGTATTCTGAATGGCTCCTGCAGTTATTATTCCTGTTGGAACTGCAATAATGGAATAGCCTACAATCATTAATAACGAAGCAAGACTCTGCCCTAAAACCGTATTTGGCGCAATGTCACCGTAACCAACTGTCGTTACGGTGACAATTGCCCAATAAATGGCCTTTGGAATGCTTGTAAAACCATTTTCAGGCCCTTCAATCAAATACATTAATGCTCCAATTATTATTACCAAAACCAAAACAACTTCCAGAAAGACAATAATTTTTGCACTACTTTTCCTTAATGCGCTTTTCAAAGTTTGAGCCGCCCCTACATATCTGGCTAATTTTAATATCCTAAAGATCCTTAGTAATCTTAATATCCTTATTACCATTAAATAATGTGAACCTGCAAATATTAAACTTAAATAGGTTGGTAATACCGATAGGAAATCAATTATCCCAAAAAAACTAAATATATATCTAAATGGCTTTTTTACAGTGTAAATCCTAAGTATATACTCTATAGTAAAAAGTATGGTTAAAATCCATTCTGTTAATTGAAAGGCAAACTGATATTGTATGTGAATAATTTCTACACTGTCAAGAGAAACTGCTATTACACTTAATAAAATTGCTATTAAAAGAATTATGTCAAAAGCTTTCCCCGCCGGGGTGTCAGCTTCAAA
>WGGC01000193.1 GCA_015491905.1 Bacteroidales bacterium
CTACTTGATGTATCAGCGGAATTAGAAATTACCGAAGACTTATTAGATTTAAAAAATATAAATATTCTATTAAGAAATTTTGATGAAAGATTAGAGGTTTCTGAATTTGAATCTTTCTTACAAAAAAAACTTTTTCACATTGAAGAAGTTTGTCGTGAACCATCTTATCATTTAAAAAGAGAGATTATAAAATTAAATGTGGATAGGGCAAAAAGAATTCCTGTTAAAGCAATTAATTATTTAGCTGCACATACAGAAGATTGGTCGAGAAGAAGAATCCGATCAGTTGAACCTCGTAAAATATTAACAGAAATAGTTGATTATGATTTAGAAATCTACGAAAATCAAGTTACTTCATCTTTCATTGATAAACTATTAGTCTATTTTTCGCATAGAATGGTAAATGAAATTGATGTTATTGACAATTTTATTGTAAACATTGAACGCATTATAGAATCGAGAAAAAGAAACAATTCCAATGAAAATATTTTTTGGTACAAAAAGCTTGACAGGGACTATGTAAGACTTGGGAAAGCGGTTGATTCAATCGAAAAAAGTAGAATAAAAATTGAAAAAATTAAAGATTTCATCTCATCTATTCAAATGCGTTTATATGGATTGTTAAAAAGTGATTTGTATTTATCTAATTCTAGCAGTAAAAATATTGTAAGTCAAAAACTTAAAAGAACTAATCTTTTTGATAATCACCAACATTATAGGTTTATTAAGATTTTGTGGGATAAATATCACAAGAAGGAGTTATTAAATTGTTCGCTGAAATCAGAAGAAAATCAAAAAGTAATTAAATCTTATATTGATTATTCTTGGGTACTGATTTTTAGAGCATTATTTCAAATTGGTTTTAGTAAAGTAACCAAAATATGTAATTTCCAAATTGACTTAACTAATGAAACGATGCCGCACATATTGATAAAATTATCAAAGAAAGAGCAACAAATTATAGAAGTTGTTATTAATGATAACAAGATCACTTTCATTCCAATACCTTCAACAAAAGATAGCTCAAAAGCATATCCTAATAAGGTTAAGAATAAATATTATTTTTCAATAGTTGGTTCAGATAACCGAGAGGATATCATAAAAATTTCCCCAACAGAAATTAATAGTGAGGAACAAATCTCAAAAATTCTTTTTAAACTTATCCTTAAGCTATATACTGATACATACTTATTTAAGTTAAACTCACAATCAATCTCGAACTTTAAAATACTAAATGCTTGGTTAAAAGAAAATAATTCATTAATTCTTGATAAAGGAGAAAATGGCATAATTGAGTTTTGGTTACAACGTAAGTTAAACAAATACGAGATAAAAGATTTCGATAAAATTATCAAAGAGCAACAGCAAAATTTATCTGCTCGTACCGACATTCGCCATAATGAATTAGATAAATTAAAGAAAATAGAAAATGAACTGAAAATTCAAGGTAAACAGCATTTTGAAAAATACGAAGTCTGTATTAGTTGCTTTGTAAAAAACCAAGCCAATATTACACCTAATTATGAAGGTGGATTTAGATATAAATGCAATAATCGAGGCTGTAAAGTTGATTATGGTTTTACCAAAAAGAATATTTTTTACAAAGTGCCTGATTATGATAATATAAATAGCAATCTATCCAAAACTAGTAATGAAATTAACGAAGGTGTTTTATTGAATGCTTTTGGTTTTGAACACATTTAACTATGGGAGTTAATAAAAACGCATACATTAGATATCAAACATTAGATAAATGTTTTAGTAATCCATACAAGATATTTTTCATTGAAGATTTACTTGAAGAGGTCAATAAAGCTTTAGAATATATTAATGGCTATGATTCCGTTATAAAAAAGAGACAACTTTTTGATGATATTAAATTCATGGAAAGTGAATCTGGTTGGTCTTTACCTCTTGAAAGAATTAAGGAGGGCAGACGTACATTCTATCGTTATTCAGATACAAATTTCAGCATTAAAAATCAAAAAATCACTGACAATGAAGTAGATATTATAAATGAAGCGCTTATAGTATTATCTCGCTTTAAAGGTTTGCCTCAGTTTGACTGGGTAAATGAACTAAGCACAAAACTAAAATCACATTTTGAACTTGATAATGCTCCTGAAATTATATCTTTTGACCATAATGAATTTTTAGAAGGTTTAGATTCCTTACCTACTCTGTATCAGAGCATTCTTAACAAATCTGTTCTTTTGATTCAGTATCAAGCGTTCCATATGGAAACATCCGTTAAATATATAATTCACCCTTATTATTTGAAACAGTATAATAAACGTTGGTTTTTATTAGGTTTAAATAGTGATGATAATCTATTATATACCCTTCCTCTTGATAGAATCAAAAAAATAGATACCCTGAAAAATGATTATATTGAAAATACAACTATAAATTTTACAGAGTATTTTGAAGATATTATTGGAGTCAGCAGGAACCATAATGATAAACCAATTAAAATCAAACTGTTGTTTAATTCAAAAACAGCACCTTACATTTTAACAAAACCTCTTCATGGCTCGCAGAAAAAATTAAACTATGACGTAAATGGATTGACAATACAAATTGAAGTAATACCCAATTTTGAATTAAAGCAGTTTATTTTATCATACGGAGATTCTGTTGAAATTTTGACTCCAGAATCTTATAAAAAGGAAATCTATGAAACGAATAAAAACAGACATGAATAGCCAACGCTTCGCAGTCATACACATTGCCAAGTCGCTCGAAAAAGCCACCGCACTACCAAAACTTGTCAAAGAGTATGCCTGCCCCAACGCACTGAAAAACAGACTGGAAGAAGGAAGTACTGGCTACAACAAAGGCTCATACGTAATGCGGGGTTTATTGTAAATTGAAAGATTATGCAAGTAATAAAATTTAGTAGCAAAATGAAAGTGAAGTGCTTCGGAAACCCGCACTACGCATAGCCCAACCGTTAGCTGCAAGCTCTAAAACAGAAACAATAAATGAACATTAAACATAATGAAATAGAAATTTCAGAAGAAAATCCTTTTGAAAACTGTAAACTCGAAAGAAAAAAGTATGCAGATGTTCTTACTAACATTGTTAATTCCTATTCTTATGGTTTTGTCCTTGGAATAAATAATAAATGGGGAACAGGAAAAACCACGTTTGTAAAAATGTGGCTACAAGATTTAAAAAACAAAGGACATAAAACGATCTATTTCAACGCTTGGGAAAATGATTTTGAGGATAATCCGCTAACTGCATTAATGGGAGAATTAAAAACTCTGACAAAAAAATCAACCGAACCAAGATTTAAGTCAACTTTAAAAAAAGCCGCAACTTTATCAAAACATATTGCACCTATTATAGCTCAAGCAGTAGCTGATAAATATATTGATACGCAAGGTGTTAAAGATGCAATAGTGGGAGTAACCGAAGGATTGTCAGATGTCTTTGAAAATGAAGTAAACGAATATGCAGAAAAGAAAAAGAATATTTCGGACTTTAAAAAAAATCTATCAGAATTTATAGCAAATACACACGAAGGAAAACCTTTGATTTTCATTATTGATGAACTCGACAGATGTAGACCAAATTATGCAGTGTTAATTTTAGAACAAATTAAACACTTCTTTTCTGTTCCAAATGTGGTTTTTGTATTATCAATAGACAAAACCCAATTAGGAAATGCAATTAGAGGCGTTTATGGAAGTGACTTAATTGACTCGGAGGAATATTTAAGAAGATTTATTGACATAGAGTACTCTATTCCTGAGCCAGATGCGGATGTGTTTTACAAATACCTTTTTGAGTATTTTGAGTTTAATGAATTTTTCAACTCTTCAGAGCGACATAAATATCCTGATTTACAAAAGGACAGTGAAAATTTTTTGAGAATAGCCAAATTACTATTTACAAATCGAAACATTCCTCTCAGACAACAAGAAAAGATTTTTGGATTAGCTAGAGTAGCTTTACGAAGTTTTAATCCAAATAACTATGTAGTTCCGCATATATTCCTGTTTTTAGCCTTTATTAAAATAACGGATAATGTGTTTTATAATAGTATAAAAAATAAAGAACTCTCACTCTTAGAGGTTCAAGAGAAATATTTAAAAATAGTTATTACTAATAAAAATGATGAGACAGAATACGAATTAATGTGGTTAGAGGTTTACTTGATAAATTTCTATCATAACTATTTAAAGTCAAGATATTATCGCAATATATTATACGAATATGATAGTGTAACCAATTCAAACAAACTTTTAATAGATTCGATAATTAATAAAGAAAAAAATTCAGACTTCTTGAATATCCTTGAAAATATTCACAGAGGACGTCGTGAAGGCGATTTAGACTTAGGCTATTTCTTGAACCGAATAGAATTATTAGAAAATTTAAAAACATAAAAAAGCCAGCAGCTAACAACGGCTTATAGTGCATGCCTCACTTACTTGTAATTAAGAAAGATAGTCGTATATTTGGAGGAAAGAACAAGTTAAGAAAATTAGAAGTAAAAAGGCGGCACGCACCATAGCCAAATCCGTTGTAGGCAAGGCAAAAACACATTTGTTCATTGATTTTAATCTTGAAATAAAAAAATCTAGTAATAAAATCATTAAAGAAAGTAATTAATTAAAACTACAAAAAATGAAATTTACAAAAGAACTGGATAAACCGCTCGAACTTGTGCCACCCATTCCGGTGATATTGTGCCACTAAAAGGAGTGACTCTAAAGCATGTCATTCCGGAGCAAAGTGTGCCACTCATTCCGGAGCAAGTTGTGCCAGTGATTCCGGAGCAAGTTGTGCCACCTGTTCCGGTGATGTTGTGCCACGGAATTTAGTTCCACAGATGTAATCTCTACTTTTAATCTTTGTATAAAACATAAAGCAAAGATTATGGCCGCAAAAAAGGTAGAAATTATGGAATTGAAGCAATTGTTATTGTTAAAAGAGAAAGGTGAGAGCAACCGTTCTTGTGAAAAGATACTGGGCATTCACCGTAATACCATCAACCATTATGTCCGGTTGTTCCGGGCATCAGGATTAGATTATTCAAGTCTGTGTTTGCTTGATGAGAAGTCATTACAAGAACTGTTTCCCTACAAAGAGACTATAGACGAACAACGTTACAGCACCTTGTCGGGTTACTTTACCTATTTTGATAAAGAGCTGAAAAAGCCGGGCTGTACCCGTGAGGCACTTTGGAGAGAGTACCTTCAGAAGCACCCCGGGGGATATGGCTACAGTCAGTTTAACGAGCACATAAACCGTTGGCAAAACAAAGTAAAAGTTAGTGGCAAGTTAATCCATAAAGCCGGTGATAAAATCTATGTTGACTATACCGGAAAGAAACTGCACGTTACCGACAGGCAAACCGGGGAGATTACTGAGGTGGAAGTTTTTGTTGCCATACTCCCGGCAAGCCAATACACTTATGTTGAAGCCAGCCGGAGCCAAAAGAAAGAAGATTTTATAAAGTCCGTAAACAACTGTCTGTCATTTTTTGGTGGCGTACCCAAAACAATCGTAACCGACAACTTAAAATCTGCGGTAAGCAAAGCCAGCAAATATGAAGCTGTGCTAAACAAAAACATAAGGGCGCTGGCCGTACATTACAAAACAACCATTAACCCCACCAGGGCGTATTCACCCCAGGACAAAGCACTGGTCGAAGGGGCCGTAAAGCTGGTTTACCAACGCATTTTTTATCCGCTTGGCAAAATGACGTTTTTCAGCATTGAGGCTTTAAATGAGGCAGTCAAAGAAAAACTTACCGACTACAATAACTATGTGATGAAACAATCAGAAACCAGCCGCAGCAGGCTGTTCCTGGATATTGAAAAACCTTATCTCGGCAATCTCCCATCAGGGCCTTACGAGATGAAAGAATACCGGAAAGCCAAAGTTCAAAAAATGGGTTTTGTGTATTTACACGAAGACAAAAATTATTACAGCGTCCCTTATCGATATACAGGCCATAGTGTTGAAGTCCAGTATAACTCAGATACAGTTGAAATTTACTACCAGTCCCAGCGTATTGCCATGCATAAAAGAAGTTACAGAAAAGGATCGTATATAAAGAAGGATGAGCATTTAAGCAGTTATCATAAATTTTACCAAGACTGGAGCCCTGCATTCTTTTTAAGCTGGGCAAAGAAACTGGGGCCAAACATAGAAGCTTATATTGACAAACTTTTAAAACAGGACACCTATCCCGAGATAGCTTATAAACAATGCCTGGGGATCCTTCACCTTAAATCCGAATACACTGTTCAAAGGGTTGACAAGGCATGTGAAATGGCCCTTGGCCATTCCCGTTACGGGTACCGTATCATAAAGAATATCCTTGTAAACAAAACAGACATGGAACCTTCAGGAAAAACCATGGAGCCTCATATTGCCGAACATACCAATATTAGGGGGGCAGAAACCTATTGTTAAAATGAACAGGAAAAGGAAAAAACAAGACAGATCAAATCAAAAAAAACAGAAATCATGAACAACCAAACTACCATAGAAAAGTTAAAACAAATGCGTTTAAACGCCATGGCACAAATGCATTATTCCAATATCCAAAACAATATAAACCAGGATTACACCATAGACGAATATGTAAGTATGTTGGTTGACAGGGAATGGGAAGACAAGCAAAACAGAAAAATAAAGAACCTGATAAAAAATGCCCACTTTCGTTTTGCTGCTACCGTAAAAGACATTGATTACACGGCCAACCGGCAATTGGACAAGAACACTTTCCAACGGCTGGCACTGCTTGACTTTATCCGCAACAAAGAAAATATAATTATCACAGGGGCCACCGGAACGGGAAAAAGTTACCTTGCCCAGGCCCTGGGCCATCAGGCTTGTATGATGATGTTTAAAACGCTTTACTATAATACGGCACGTCTTATGGATCATTTAAAACTTGCCCGCCTCGAAGGGAATTATACCAAAACCATTTTAGCCCTTGAAAAGGCAAGTCTGTTGATCCTCGATGATTTTGGATTGACCTCTTTTGACAATCAGGCACGCCAGGCGTTAATGGACATTGTTGAGGGTAAGTATGGCCGCACTTCAATAATTATCAGCTCTCAAATACCTGTCTCCGGATGGCATGATCTTATTGGCGAGGGAACCATTGCAGATGCCATTCTTGACCGTATAGTTTATTCCTCGCACCGGATACAATTAAAAGGGGAATCACTTAGGAAAAACAAGTTCAGCATAGCAGGTTTGTCCTGATAAATTAATGTGAATTTTTGAAATAAATTACTGTAAAAAAAAGTTATAAATTAATGTGTAAATTTGGCATTGAAATTACACCTGTTTCCAGTGGCACAACATGCCCGGAATCACTGGCACAATATGACCGGAATATCCAAAAGAACCTCCCTATGAATCAGGAAAGCTTTCTTGCATAATAAATGCAACAATCGAAACTCTGAAGTTAAATGTCCCGAAAATCACCAATGTCGAAGCGGGAAGAGTAAATAATGCATTAATCGGAATTGGATTTGGATATCAACCATCTACCCGTCTCGGTAACCAATGGTGTCAATTAGTAGATATGTTTGATCAAATGAACCTTGAAACCAAAACCAGAAAAGAAATATTAAAAATTGCTAAAGAGAAATTTGAATATTTAAAAGCAAACAGAGAATTAATTTAGATTCGAATGATTAATAATTCCACCTTTTTTAGTCTTAAAAAAATGAAATAATACTTTTCTGAAATTATAAAGCATCTTTCATAAACTCTTAATTACAAGCATAAATAGGTGGGTTCTTTAAGAAAAAATTTGACGCTAGGAATCAAAACACATATGTTAATAAAGCC
>WGGC01000194.1 GCA_015491905.1 Bacteroidales bacterium
ATTTATACACCTATATTAAAGCAGCATACAGCAGAAGTTATCAAAGCATTGTTGAAACCTTTGCCAATGGTTTCCCAATATCAGTTTATGTGACCGACAGCCTTGCGGCACAACTGAAAACAAAGACACTGGCCAAGCAATTATGCCTTGCCCATTTAATGCGGGAGTTGAAAAACTTCGAACAGGCTTTTAAAAGCAAATGGGCAACCAAGCTGAAGCAGGTTTTCAAAGAAGCCGTTGAATATAAAAAGCAAATGACGGAGGATGATTATGGCGGGACAAACCCGAAAGTAAAAGAATTTGAAAACCGGTTGTCCGAATTGTTGGAAATCGATTATTCAAACAAACACCGAAAGCTCAGGGCATTCATAAAAAGACTCATAAAAAACCGGGGTTCCCTTCTAACGTTCCTGTACCATTTTGAAGTACCTCCTGATAACAATGGGTCTGAAAGGGCCATAAGAAATGCAAAGGTGAAAATGAAAATCTCTAACCAGTTCAAGTCGATAGATTTCGCCAACCACTATGCGGTTATCCGGTCTGTCATAGATACAAGCCTGAAAAATTCACAAAATGTTTTTGATACGCTAACGTGCCTGGCTAATCAGGAATTGATGGCTGCTGAGTAGTAACTATTATTTTATTTGAAAGATATGTTGTTTTCTTTATCTCGACGTTCTTGCTCATTATAGAAAGTATAAGAAAAAGAAATAATATAAGGGTTATAATTCATTAAATTATTCTTATAAATCTCTTTTGCTAAATGTCCATTAGAATCATATTTGTAAATAGTTTCTCCTCTGGGTATGCTTTCTAATTGAATGCCATTATATGGAGTAAATTTTAAATTTTTAATGAATTTAGGACTTACGTAGTTATAGTCAGAACTTTTTGGATAGTATTCTTCAGTTTTCGTTAATCTACCTTCCAAATCATAAAAGTATTTGTCAACTGACTGAAACTGTCCGTTTAATTGTTTTGTTTTTCTTTGTATTTTGTTGTTTTTGTTATATGTAATGGTTTCATTTTCAATGTATGCAATGGTTCCATTATACCTATATTTAATTTTAGTTATTTTAGAAAGAAGGTTATTTTTATTATATTTCAAAGTAGTTTGTTTATCCACAATATTTGCTGGCTCTTTAATTCCCCAACTGTATTGTTTTATTTCTGTTAAATGATTATTTGTATCATAATAGTATTCTTTTTTACCTGTATAAATAAAGCCACTCGTTTTGGAAGTGAGCATGTAATTTTTAACAAGAACAATCTGCCTATCGTTATTATAAAAATAATTGCTTTTTCTATATGTAATGCCAGATTTTGATTTCTTGAGCATATGCGTTATTTCCCCCTTTGGGGAATATTTATATACAATTAAATCTAACCCATTGTCTTCTTGAATGCTTTTAATGTTTTTATAATCAATTTTTCCCTTTTTTAATGGAAACTGACCCAATGCAATTTGAATAGTTCCAATAAAAAGAATTCCAATAAAAATAATTTGTTTCATATCGGGGCAAACTATAGTGTGAAGTGCATTTTGTCGTTTTGTTTTTCTGTTACCTGTATTTTAATTTAATGCTTAATCGTCACGTTGCAAGCAATTGGGATAAACAGCATAGTCGATATTTTGATATGTTAATTTTTCCTCGGACATTTTTTAAAAATCACAGTTATGTCACCATCACAAGCATTTATTATTTTAAAAAACTTCCCATTACCGCCTAAATATACTGGTAATTTATTATAAAAAACATCCCAACGGCTATATTCATAGTTAGGTAAAGTACCGTCAACCCATATTCTACCATATTCTGACATTTTCCATATACACCATGTGCCTGGTGGTAGAGTAATCCCTCGCAGACTGTTAATTGGAAGGTTTAATTTAATAATTCCGTTTTTCAAATTTTTCTCATCCTCAGTTTCTTTATATGGCCATCCATCAATGTCTTTGTTTATTTTTTCCCTGTATGCTTCATTAGCATCTCCTCCTAAATATCCTGGATTTCCAATCTGTTGAAACCCTCTTCTATAAAAAGATAGAGCATTTGTTATTAGTTGTAATTTTTCTTGAGAAAGTCCGAATTTAGGTTGTTTAATTTTTTGGTAATAATCATATGCACGGTTATAATATTTTTGACCCTCACTCATAAAAAACCATACATTTCCAGAAGAAGGGGCTTCTTTTGCATAGTAATAACAACTATCTAAGCTCATTATGAGAGACTGTCGTAAGGAATCAAATTCTTGCTTATTGGATTTATTAATCTGACCACTAACAATTTTAGATGAAAATAAGCAAATAATTACTATCAACAAAGGAGCAATACGTGTTTTCATAATTCTGATTTTTGAATAATTTGTAATACCAATTCAACAGTTTTAAGAATTTCTCTCCAGCCCATATTTCTGTTGTCAAAAAAAGGCGTTATTAAAACCCTTTCTCTTTCGTATAATTCTATTCCATCAGTTGTTATATAACCATTTTTTAGATTAAATAAATCTTGAAAATAGACGCTATATGTTTTACCAAAACATATTGTGATTTTCGGTTTTTTGGCTTGGTGGAACTTTCTAATTAATTTGAATCGATTATTTACAACATAACTTAAATAATCTTGTTGTTTCTTGAATCCAAACTTTTCTTGATAGAATTTTGGCCATAAGTTTGTTTCTTTCTTGCCTAAAGGAAAAAGATTCATTTGAAATTCTTTACTGTTTTCTTGAAGCAGTTTCTTATTGCGATATTCTTTCCAGTTTATATCCTTACCCTCAAGTTCAACAACTATTTTGGCCATTATATCGTAAACTTTAGTATAATTTCTTCCATATTTTTGAGCATCTTTTTGAATAGAACCTTCCAATAGTGGAATAATTTTTTTTGAATAATCTTTAATTAAATTAGAATAGCTTTTTTCAAAAGTTTTAGATTCTTCAATACCAACAAACCAATATTTACCATATGGATTTCCAAATCCCATAAAATTGTTTAATATTTTAAAATCTTGATTCATCTCATTAATGTTCCCATGTCCTTTTAGCAATTAAACACAACGGTTTGGGCTATGAGCAGTACGGGATTTCAAAGCTGTTATTTTTAATTTACCGGAACGTTGATTTAAATTTCATTTTTCAAATTTAGTAAAAAAACCCGTATTGCTTATGAGCC
>WGGC01000195.1 GCA_015491905.1 Bacteroidales bacterium
AAATAATGAATTGTAATGTTTAGTTATGATACATATGTTTATATCCCAATAAAACCTTTTCTTTCAGCAGAGTAGTAATAAAATCCAACAAATTATTACGTAATTCCTGAATATTTAACCTTTGTCCGGAAGTTTTCAATACTTCATCCAGTATTTTATCAGCGGTACACTGTTCATTTATAAGTTTATTAAAGTAATATACATGCAATGGTGCCAAATCCATAAACCTAACCTCATATTCTACCGGCGTTCTGTATGTAAGTAAAAAATACTCACCCTTGTGATCTACTGATGCTTCAGCTGAATAAATATGTACAGGAAATTCCAGTCGGGTAATTTGATATTCAGGATTTACAATAAACTGTCCTGAAGCTATATTTCCTTGTTTTTCATAAGGTTCAGGGTATATATTTTGCATAGTATGAACTTCAATTTCAACCCATTCAAATTTTAACAAGTCATTTAAAAAAGGTAATTCCATTTTTTCAGGAAACTTGTTTTCACTACAAAAATTCACAAATTCCAATGGTAATTTCCATATTTGAGGTGTTTGTGCAGCATGTTGAGAGTGAAATTTATCCAACAATAATTCCCATTTTTCCGTACTCAATACAGCATTAGTAATAGGAAACGCATTTTCCAGTATAGATGCAATGTTATTGCGCAATAATTGCCTGTATTGTTTAAGTCCCTCGGCACCGGCACCGGGAATTCCTTTATTTTTCCCCGTAAGGCAATATTCTACCAGGTTTCGTTCTATATTAACTGTTTCAGGATTGTACCACATAATCTCTCCAATTTTTTGTACTTATTTCCTTTAACCTTTTCATTTCTCCTGCAAGCTCTTCACTTTCCGGAAAGTTGAAATCTCTTTCTAACAATACCGGTACCGGTTTCATCTTACCGGCTGTGTAATCAAACAAATCATAAACAGGATCTATTATCTTTTCACCATGAGTATCAATAATCAAATCCGGAGATAATTGTAAATGCCCGGCCATATGAATATAATTGACGCTTCCTAACAGCATCTTGTCAATAAATTCCCTGGCGTTATACCCGTGATTATTGGCATTAACATATACATTGTTAACATCGAGCAGCAATCCACATCCCGACTGCTCCACAATTTCATTAATAAAATCTGCTTCTTCCATTTCTGCAGCTACAGGAGTATAGTAAGATACATTTTCCAGTGTAAGTTGCATACCCAAAAAATCCTGAACTTGTTGAATTCTTTTTACTACATGCCTTATAGCATCTTTACGAAACGGAATTGGCAACAAATCATACAAATGGGCATTATCCATTTTTGCAAACGACAAATGCTCAGAATATATTTTTATATGGAGTTCCTCAATCATTTCCTTTACATGCTTAAGGAAATTCCAGTCTGGTTCCTCAGGACTTCCAATAGACAACGACAAACCATGCAAAATAACAGGATATGTTTTTGTAGCTTTTTTAAAAATATCACCCCAGTATCCACCCAATCCAACCCAGTTTTCCGGTGCCAATTCAATAAAATCAGGGTCTAGAACACTTTGCCCAAAAAAATCATCTGCAATCTCACGCCTGAAACCAATACCGGTTTTAATTGAGTCCATTTTATAAATTTTTGCGTTATTTTATTCAATTAAAAGGAAAGGAACATCACCGGAGATTCCGGTAAAATTCCTAAATAAGTTTTATGCAGCCCCACATTTCCCTTGTCCACATTTCCCTTCGTTAGTTTTGCCTTTTTTGGCTTCTTTTTTGGCTTCTTTTTTTTCAGCTTTTTTTCCTTTTGTTCCGCATTTGGCCTCAGCTGCTTTTTTTCCTTTTGACCCACATTTTCCTTCAACAGCCTTGCCTTTTTTTGCTTTTTTTCCTTTTTCTGTTTTTGTATTTGTCTTCGATCCACATTTCATTTCAAACAGATTTGATGGTGAAGAAGTAACATTTAAATCAATAATTTCACTTCTTAACTCATTTCCGTTTCCTAAAACTTGTGATGTAGCAGGACGTGCCTGAACAGCGGTAATTGAAAATGTTGCCAAAGCACCGGCAAGAATAGCTCCTGATAATAATGCGTTCTTTTTGTTTTTCTTTTCCATGATAAATAAAGTTGTTTAATATTAAAATAAATTGATTTTAATTGTTCAATTAGTCGATAACAAACACAAAAACTTACAATTTATTTAAAATAAATATAAATAGGCTATATATACCTATTTATCAATAGTATAAGAAAACAAAAATTAAGAAAAGAATAGAAAGTAATGATTTATAAGTTATTCAATATACCACCAAAAACAATCATAACAATAAAGAAGAAGGCATAAAGACTTATCACAATAATTAGCAAAATTCCGAGAAAACGATAATAATACTTAAGATATTTTAATGCTAAGTTTAAATCAGGATTTGATTTATAACGAATAGCTGCTTTTGAATATCGTGAAAATTGAAACAAATAATAAGCAGGAAAAAAATAAAGCAACAAGACAAAAAACATAGGAATAATAGAAAGTGGAGAACCCCCAAAGGCAGGACCTGGCATTCGTGCAGTAATAGAAGAAAAAAATACAATTAATAAAATACCAACAATAATAAAGATTCCTATCAATGTAAAACCAACAATAGAAATAAACATAGTCCATTTGCGGGTTTCATCCAAATGATTAATAGCATTATCATCCATTACAAGCTGTGATTTGTGCATCACATCGGACTGGTGGGGGTTTTCAGTATTTTCCATTTTTACAAAGAATAAAGTACTCTATATATTAACCTAAACGTTAAAAAAAACTACATTTGAAAATCAAAAATACAATAAATTTATTGGATATTTCTTTTTTTAACAACTAACTGATAAAAAATTGAACAAATCTTTTTCTTTATTTGTTTTAACCCTTCTAATTTATTTATTTTCCGCTTCAAGTAGTTATGCACAGTTAATCTTTAATATTACAGGTTAAATATTGCAGTCATTAAAATTGATATAACTGCTTTTTGGCAGTGATTCTTTTTGAGTTCCTTCTCTCGCCTCAGGCGAGATCAAAAGGACAAAGCACGGGGTTGTTTGTCATACTGAACGAAGTGAAGTATCTGTGCGTTGACAGAAGTTTCTATTGAGTTTCTTCGCTGCACTCAAAAGGACAAAGCACGGGGTTGTTTGTCATACTGAACACAGTGAAGTATCTATTATTTTTTAATAGTGATTTCTTTTGAGTTCCTTCTCTCAACTCAGGCGAGATCAGGAGGACAAATATTATATTTTTGTCATACTGAACACAGTGAAGTATCTATTATTTTTTAATAGTGATTTCTTTTGAGTTCCTTCGCTGCGCTCAGGAGGACAAAATACGGGGTTGTT
>WGGC01000196.1 GCA_015491905.1 Bacteroidales bacterium
ATCAACTTATATTCTAGTGTTAACCTTAAGTGTTTTATTTTGTTATAAAATATAATGCTATAAAATTAGTTTATTTTAATCCAAAATCAAAAAAAATATTTAATTTAAACATACATTAATTTTAATCACCTAAAAATTATGCCAGGATTTTGTTTTAATGGTAATAAATTCATTTTCAAAATGATTAGGTTTTTATAATTATTTATAAAACACTTATTTGATTCTCACATTGAGATTTTATCTCTTAAAACAAGAAAATTTTATGAATTAAGGGGTTTCATATTAAAAAGAATAATTATACTACTTAATATTCAGAATGATAAAGTGTAAAATACATTTCAAAATTAATTTTGAAAAAAAACATCAACAATAAAATTACAATCCCGATAAATAAAACTAAAATAAAAAAAGTCACTTAATATATATTAAGTGACTTTTAAAGGTGCTGTAGTCCGTACGGGATTTGAACCCGTGTTACCAGGATGAAAACCTGGCGTCCTGACCTGGCTAGACGAACGGACCGTGTCATATTTTGGAGGTGCAAAAGTAAAATAAATTTTTATTCCCGCAAGCCTTTTTTCAAACTTTTTTAAGTTTTTTTATTCCGATACATCAGCATCAGCATTAAATTGGAATCCAAGACGCTTTCCTGTGGCAAAACCAAATGAATCCCAGGTACTCTGCATATCAGAAACAGTGAGTAATTTCACCTGGTCATAAGGGGGAATCAACAAATCAAAACTAAGAGTGTATTCAATGGCAGAACTGATTATTTTATCCACATTAGCTTCATTAATAATATGATTTCGAAAATTATTGTACATAAATCCCAACTCACTTTTCCCATCAATAAAATAATGATGCTCCTTATTGATAAAAATTCTGCCTATTAAATATCCCAAGTCATTTGTTCTGTTATATTTAAATGAATCCGTTAGAAAATTATAAATATGAACAATACCACAATACGATCGCTCCGGATCTTCTTTTATATATTTCGATCGCATCACATTATGATCTCTGGGAATCTCAAAAATATTAGTATGCAAAAGAAATACCAGGGTATCACCGCCAAACTTCAATGAAAAGTCTAATTCTCCATGTGATTCCACTTCCAATGGAACTGAAAACTTTGGAGCTTTTTTTTCTTCATAGTTTTTGTATTCTTCTGAAAGTGTCAATGAAACTTTTTTCATCACTTCAAACGATTCTTTCGCTGCTGAAAAAACCTCTTGCTTCATAATAGACTTTTCCATTACGTCAGTGAACAATTTCTTTCGGGAAATTTTTTTTGTAGTCATAACAATTAATTATTCAAAAATAAAGGATAACATAAACATTTTAGAATGCATACTTTTTATACTTCCCGAATATAGGTCATTTTCTTTTATTATCAGATTATTTAGTCCATAAATCATTTTAGCTTCTACTCCCAGTTTAAAATAAGGCGTATAAAAATCAAATCCTGCCCCGGCTTGTATAGAAAAATCATGAGTCCGCATTTTAATTATCCCGCTGTTGGTATTATTTGCATTTTGTTTTGTCCTTTTTGCCGCCGCCAAATCAATACTGTAACTTATTCCACCAAGGAAATATGCTCCAATATTATTATCTCTGTATGACCGGTATTTTATCAGTAAAGGGAAGGTAATATAAGTACTGTTTATTTGTTTTTTAACATGAACAAATGTAGAATCAGAACTCCCCTTATCATAAACTATATTACCATTTTTAAATGCCCTAATGGTATATAGTAAATTCCTGCTTCCAAACGACAAAGTGGGTATAAATCTTAAATCTAAATACTTTCGTAATCGTAAACTCCCTAAAATTCCAACCGAGAAACCCGGTGCCCCGGTAGTATTAACAGAATAAACAAAAAGAGAATCTGCTGCAATATCCGGCGACTGGGAATTATTCCATTTTATACCCGTCATGTTATCTACGGGCTTTAATGTAAATAGCATCTGATTTAACCCCAGGATAAAGCCAAAATGATAGGGTTGCTCATTATAACCTTGCAAATTCATTACATACCGCTGCTGACCATGAGCCTTCGGCAAGACTAAAATTATCAGACTTAAAAACAATATTGATAAATAAACAGGGTTTTTCCTCATTAAATATAATTTTATTTATAACGAATTAATTTCATAATTCGTATAAGCTTTCTAACAAGTACTATTTATAATATATATTTTAGCTAAAAAGTAAGTCTAAGCTATTTATCTGCAATATAAAGTGTTGAAATCCCAAAAGTAAGCCGGTTTTGTTTAATATTTCTAAACCCGGCTTTTTTTAGTCGTTGCATAAACTCATCGCCTTCAGGAAAAGCTGCTACCGAATTGGGTAAATAAGTATATGCTGTTTCGTTACGGGAAACCAATTTCCCTATTCCCGGCAAAATATACCTAAAGTAAAACTGATATACCTGTTTCATAGGAAATGCCGAAGGTTTTGAAAACTCTAACACTGCTACTCGGCCACCTGTTTTAACTACACGGTACATTTCTTTCAACCCCTTATCAAGGTTTTCGAAGTTTCGTACTCCAAAAGCAACAGTAACAACATCAAAAGATGCATCTTTATATTTCATATTCTCTGAATCACCCACTTCCATTTCTATCAGGTTTTCCAGCCCTTTCTTTTTTATTTTTTTCCTGCCTATATCTAACATCTCTGCGGCTATATCCATTCCGATAATCTTCTTCACCGGCAGTTTTGACAGTTCTATAGCTAAATCACCGGTACCACTTGCAACATCCAAAATTGTTTCAGGTTGGTTTTCTTCCAGCGATTTCCTTACTTTCTTTCTCCAAATCTTATCTATATCAGCAGACAGCAAATGATTAAGCAAATCATAACGAGGTGCAATGTCGTTAAACATATCCTGAACCATTTCTTTTTTGCCACCTACTGCTTTTTTTTCACTCATCTTATCTATATTTTTTTCTTTTAAATTTTATTTCAAATGAGTATCTCAACATTAGCCCTGTTTAAGATACGATTCGGCTTCCTCAAAAAACTTATCCTTATTAACAGGAACTACGCCAACATCTTCACATACCAACCCACCGGCAAGATTCGACAACAAAGCCATATCCTCAGGTGATAAGCCATAAGCAAGACCTAAGGCAGCCACACTAATTACCGTATCACCGGCACCCGATACATCCGAAATATTTCTTAAAAAAGCTGGAATAACAGCATCTTGCAGCTTTTTATCTTCTTCCCAAATTACATAAACGCCTTTTTCCGAAAGGGTATTTAAAATCATATCTGCCTGCAACATACTTCGTAGCATTCCGGCTGCCTCTTGCAGACTTTCTCTTTTCGAGGCGTCAACATCTATTCCAAGTCCTTCTGCCAATTCTTTTAAATTGGGTTTTATCAAGGTAACTCCTTTATAATTTAAAAAATTCTTTTTCTTAGGATCTACCAGTATTGGAATATCTTTCTTTTTTGCCAAATCAACAACAAAATCAATAAGTTCAGGTGACACAACGCCCTTATCATAATCCTGAAATATAACCGAACTAACCTGTCGCTCGTTAAAAAAATACTGAATTCTTTCCCGCAACCTATTGTAATCGGTTTCATTCAAATCTTCTGTCGTTTCTTCATCTACCCTTAACATTTGAACATTATTGCCGATTACCCGAAATTTTGTTGTTGTAACACGGCTTTCACTCTCTATCATGCCGCCGGCATCAAGGCCCACAGCCAACATTAATTGTTTTAGCTCTCTACCTCGCTCATCATCGCCAATTACCGAGCATAATATAGTTTCTGCTCCCAACGAACGTAAATTCAATCCTACATTTCCGGCTCCACCTAACCGGCTTTCCCTTTTATTTACGGCTACAACAGGTACCGGTGCTTCAGGAGATATACGCTCTACATTCCCAAACAAATAGGCGTCCAGCATAACATCTCCTACAACAAGTACTCTTTGCCCGGCAAAAGATTCAAAAAAATCTTTTAGTTGCTCCAGATTAATAGCCATTATTTTATAGTTTCAATAATATTATTTTAATTTCTCAAGTGCCGCTTTCATCCTCTCTATGGCCTCCTCAATAAGACTTTTGGAAGTAGCATACGATATTCTAATAGAATTAGCTTCGCCAAAGGCTTCTCCCGGAACTACTGCTACATTAGCTTCATTTAAAAAGTACATGCTCAAGTCATAACCATTTTTTATCTCCTCTCCTTTAAAGCTTTTACCAAAATAATAACTTACATCAGGAAACAAATAAAAAGCCCCATCCGGAACATAAGTTATAACCCCCGGAATCTTCGACATGAGTTCTACAAGTATATCACGACGCTCTTTAAATGCACTCACCATAGTATGAATGTATTTCGAATCTTTTGGCGAATTTTTTAATGCTGTTAATGCAGCCATCTGTGAAATACTTCCCGGTCCACTGGTATATTGCCCCTGCAACTTAATACATGCCTCTGCCAAAAACTTCGGCCCGGCCATATAGCCTATGCGCCAGCCCGTCATAGCATAACATTTAGATACGCCGTTAACAATAACAACCTGATCTTTTACTTCTGCAAATGATCCTATACTAACATGTTTCCCCGAAAAATGTATATGCTCATAAATCTCATCCGAAACAATCAAAATATCAGGATATTCTTTCAATACCGCTACTAATGCCGCAATTTCATCTTCCGAATACACCATTCCGGTAGGATTGGATGGCGAATTAAATAAAAAAGCCTTTGTTTTAGGCGTTATAGCCTTCCTCAGATCTTCCGGCTGTATCTTAAAATGTTTCTCTACCCCGGTAGAAACTGCAACAACAGTACCGCTTGCCATCTTAATAATATCGGAATAAGAAACCCAGTATGGAGCCGCAAGAATTACTTCATCCCCGGGATTTAATATCGACATAAAAATATTAGCCAGCGATTGCTTGGCGCCATTAGAAACCACCACCTGTTCCGGACTGTAATCCAGGTTGTTATCACGCTTCAATTTCATACTTACCGCCTCCTGCAGCTCTCTGAATCCTGCTACTGGCGGGTAATGCGTAATATTGTTATCAATAGCTTTCTTGGCTGCTTCCTTTACCGGATCCGGTGTGTTAAAATCAGGCTCGCCAATGCTCAAATTAATAATATCTTTCCCCTGTGCACGCAATTCGCGGCTGCGTCTTGTCATCTCCAAAGTCGCCGACAAAGAAATTCGCTGTACTCGTTTTGATATAATACTTTTATTCACTTATCCATTTTTTTAAGAAGCGCAAAGGTAATAATTCCCTACAAACTTATCATTTTTATTACATTCTGAAAAATATGTTTTTTATTTTTATTCCATTCATTACTACCTGTAAATCATTATAGGGGTTGCGGTTCCCTCCCGCCTTCTTTACTAACCGCACCGGGCCGTCCGCTATAGTGCCGGCAACAAAAGCCGTGTGCCGCAACTGCCTCCGGGGCGCTCCCGTGTCGCACCCTACAGCAGGCGGCACATCGCCTTTCGTTACCACCAGCTGCCGCTGCCACCCCTACCCCAAAAAGTACATTACAACGAAATTATTTCATTATTGCTCCGAATCAAAATAAGTTGTTATTTTGTATAACAAATTAAAACATTTCGTAATGAATACACTACTCGAAATATTAAAATATACCATCCCCGCACTGGTAGTGGTTTTTCTGGCTTATATTATGCTTCGTGCCTTTATCAAATACAACGATAAACATCTGGACTTTTTAAAATCTGAACACGATCTGCTGAAACAAAAATTAAATGAAACATCACGACAAGTACAAAATAAAACCTTGCTGCAAGCTAAACTACAGGCTTACGAACGAATGACACTATTCCTGGAACGAATTAACCCATCCAATCTAATCCCCCGTGTTCTGGAACAAGGTGGAACTGTGTCTTCACTTCAAAAACAACTTCTTAATATTATACGGGAAGAATATGAACATAACTTGTCACAACAAGTGTATATATCTGAACTGGCATGGGAACTTATTAAAACAGCTAAAGAAAATGTAATTCAATTAATAAATACCGAATCTGCCCGGCTTAAACCAAATGATAATGCTGCAAATTTGGCTCAAAATATTTTAATGAAAGCTTACGAAAAAGAAAATGACTCCATACTGCAAGCCCTTTCGGTGTTAAAAAAAGATATCGCACAAATGCAAGATTAATTATATGGCGAATATCATTAATAATATAGTTTGTATCGGCTCCGGAAATGTAGCTACACATTTGACTTCTGCTCTTGCTAAAGCCGGAAAAAATATTGTACAGGTATATTCTCCTAATGCTGCACATGGGCAAACTCTGGCAAAAAAACTAAATTGTCTGTATATTTCTAATATTAACAACCTGCAACCTAATGCGGATATGTACCTCATCGCTATATCTGATGACGCAATTGAATCTGTTGCTAAAAAAATAAATACTGAAAAAGGAATTGTAGTACATACATCCGGAATTACCGACATAAAAGTATTAAACCACCACAAAAATTTTGGAATATTTTATCCTCTGCAAACTTTTTCTAAAAATGTAACCGTTAACATGCAAGATGTTCCCTTCTTAATAGAAGGCAGCTCCCAAAACACTCAGCAACAACTAATTCAACTTGCGAAAAGTATAAGTAATAATATTCATTTAATAGATAGCGAAAAAAGAAAGAAATTTCATCTGACGGCTGTATTAGTAAATAATTTTCCTACATATCTTTATTTGCAGGCATACGAATATCTAAAAAGTGCAAACCTGAATTTTGATTTATTACTACCCCTTATTCGTGAAACAGGGAATAAAATTAAAACCGTAAATCCCGAAAAAGCACAAACAGGTCCCGCACGACGTAAAGATTTAAATGTTTTGGAAACCCACAGGCGTATGTTGTCCAATTTTCCTGATACACTAAAAATTTATAATGTAATAACACAACAAATAGTAAAAAAATATTATGAGTAATTATAAAGCTTTATTAACCGAAGTTACCACTTTCATTTTTGATTACGATGGCGTTATGACTGATGGCAGAGTTATCCTGCAACATAACGACCCGCCGCTTAGAACAGCTAATGTAAAAGATGGATATGTTTTACAACTTGCTGTTAAACTAGGATATAATGTAGCTGTTATTTCCGGGGGATATTCACCATCAATGGAAAACCGTTTCGAAACACTCAATATCAAAGACGCCTTTATTGGTGTCCGTAATAAAAAAGAAGTCTTCGATAAATATATAAAAGAAAGGAATATAAACCCAAAACAGGTAATATATATGGGAGACGACCTGCCTGACCTGCCTGTAATGAAAGAAGTAGGGGTTCCGGTTTGCCCTGCCGATGCCGCTGAAGAAATAAAAAATGCTGCTTTATATATTTCTGATAAAAAGGGTGGCGAAGGTTGTGTACGGGATATAATTGAACAGGTTTTAAAAGTACAAGGTAAATGGATGACTCCCGAAGCTTTTTCATGGTAAAAATTTAATGTGATGATAAAAAGTTTGCTGAAATTAATAAGATGGCCTAATTTACTGATGGTTGCTTTTAGTATGTGGCTTGTATATGAGTTTCTTCTTGTAAAACTACTGGGAAACCAGTCGGTTCATTATGGTATGACCACGTGGCAACTTGTACTGTTAATCTTAAGTGCTATTACTATTGCAGCCGGAGGATATATTATTAACGACATAGTGGATATACCGGCAGACAGGATTAATAAACCGGGGAAAAACCAGGTCGATGCCGGGCTAACCATTAAAACAGCAAAAGTATGGTACTGGATATTCACATTTACAGGATTATCAACAGGTATTTTTCTGGCCTTTTATATCCATAAACCCTTCTATCTTTTAATTCCCGTTTTAACAGCAGGACTATTGTGGTTTTATGCAAAAGACTACCAATGCCAGCCTTTATGGGGAAACCTTGTTATTGCAATATTAAGTGCTGTCTCCTTCGGCCTTGTTTTTCTGGTTCAGCTGATTATTCTAGACCAAAACGGGTTTAAAGTATCAAATCCAGCTTCTATTTTAATGGTCTTAAGCGTGTCCATTATCTATATTGGTTTTGCTTTTTTTACAAGCTGGTTACGCGAAATTGTAAAAGATATTGAAGATGTAAAAGGTGATGAAAAAACAGGATGTCAGACATTACCGGTTGTTTACGGTGTAAAAGCTGCTAAAATTACAGCTACTATAATAAATGGGATTGCATTACTTGGATCATTTTCCGTTCAATGGTTTTTTTATGAAAAAAATATGTTTTTATCATTTTTTTATTTTTTCCTTATCGACTTTATTTTTGGTTGGGTTATAGTGCGCCTGCAATTTGCTACAGAGAAAAAAGATTTTCATAATTTATCAACCTGGATAAAAATCCTTATGGTAGCAGGTATTCTTTCCATGATTCTGATTCCTTATAATTTTTAATATGCTTATAGATAGTTTAAAAGAAAAAGATATTATACTTGCATCAGGCTCTCCGCGAAGAAAGTTACTTTTGGAAGAAATGGGTATTTCATTTTGTGTGGAAACACGTTCTGTAAAAGAAAATTTCCCTGAAGGATTAAACCCCCGGGAAGTAGCAGTCTTTTTAAGTCGCTTAAAAAGCAATGCCTTTAAAAATAACGAATTAATACCTGATAAATTATTGATAACAGCTGATACCGTGGTAGCCTCGGGAAATACAATATTAGGAAAACCTACAGATGAAAATGATGCTTTTAATATGTTAAAAATATTGTCAGGCAAATCACATGATGTTATAACAGGAATTACACTTCGAACAGCACAAAAAGAAAGAAGCTTTTTTGCAAGTACTACGGTTTATTTTTCAAACCTGTCCGATGAACTGATATCATACTATATTACTCATTATAAACCTTATGATAAAGCCGGCGCATATGGAATACAAGAATGGATAGGACATGTAGCCATTGAAAGAATTGAAGGTTCTTATTTTAATGTGATGGGATTACCCACCCATAAACTATATACAGAGTTGATATCTTTTACTAAAAAAGAATAAAGATTCTTAAAATGGAGAACACTCCAGAGTGTTTCTTGACTGTACGGGAATGCGAATTTTATTTGGGTCAACAAGTCTTGCATTGTCAAGTTCAAAAATAATGCTAATCTCATGTGATGGCCCTGTAAAAGCAGCTCCACCTTTAATATTCATATCAAAGGAATACATTATTTTCATTCTGCTATCACTGTTAAACGGTACATTTAACCCTGCAAGCCAAACAAAATTGCCAAAGCTTGTTTTACGATACATCTCATTTTTATACCACATACCTACATAAACATTGGAGATATATGCATTTGTACCAATAGCAAACAAACTCATCTGAGCTTGTGTTTGGTATAAAATTCCGGGATTCAGTTTAATATGGCGGGCACGATAATAAAAACCACGGTGACGTTTAAAGTCAATAACAAAATCCATGTGTGCCACCCATTTTCTGGGTAAAGGAGCTACATCTTGTAAAAACGACTGATTAGGTTGTGTAATATGATGTACCGCCAATCCGAAGGTCCCTGTTACCCTTTCAGTCATAAGCTGATAAATTCCACCAATAGAAAAATCAGGAAATACAATAGGGCTGCTACCCGGATTTCTAAAACTAGTTGGACCTATATTTCCTAATCGTGGGTCTAGCTGATCTGAAAAAACCAAACTGCTCCAGTTTACTTGCTTTGACACTACTGAAACCAAAGCTCCAAGTTGAAAAATAGAAAATCTGTTTATAGGAATACGTACTGCCGGAATAATGCCCACCATAGTAGATTTTATCACGCCTAGCCCCTCAATATTAGAGCTGGCCAAAAATCCAATACCTCCTGCACCCGGTATATTCCTGTCTGCAATGTCTGCACTAAAGGCATACGAATGATATTCCCCCGGCATCCTTGTCCATTGCTTTCTTAAATTCAACCGCGCTTTAAAACCCATGGTAAGTCCAACATAAGCCGGATTAAAATAAGTGGGATTATTAAAATATTGTGAAAAATTAATATCCTGCGATTTCACAGTGAAAAATGAAACCATTAACACTATGAATAAACCGGTTCGTATTATTTTTAAAAACTTCATCCTTATGCTATTTAACGTATTAAAGTAACAGTTCCAAAAGGTTTTAAATTACCATCGCCATTATCAGAACCTTCCCAATATGTATTATCAATAAATTTAGCAGAAACTTTCCAAAGATAATTTCCTTCAGGCATGGGTTGCCCTTTATATGTTCCATCCCAACCTTCTGTAGGCTCTCCTTCGGGCGATAACTTGTTACTTTCCCACAGCAAAGTTCCCCACGAACTGAAAACCTGTATGTGATATTCTTTCAAATGAATACCTTTAGGTTGAAAAATATTTGTTCCGGGAACATTGCTTGATGGAGCAAAAGAATTTGGTATGAACAAGCCCAATGTTAAATCATAGACCTTCGTAGCAGTATCGGAGCACATATATTTACTGGTAGCAATTAATATAATATTATATATACTTCCCGATTCATATTTATTTACAGGGCTTTTTTCTGTTGAAGTTTTTCCGTTTCCAAAATCCCAAAAATATGTTGAGGCTCCTATAGTTGTATTCTCCATTTTTACCTGCCCTGTAACCTGCTGATAACCATAAAGAATATTAAAGCCGGCTTTCGGAACTGAATGGACTGCAACATCCTTCACAAAAGTATCTGAACATGACCTGTTATCAACAACAATTAATCTAACAGGATATGACCCCACCGAATCATATTTATAAACAGGATTTTGAACGGAAGATGTATCATGTACATTGTACGGATCACTAAACTTCCAATCCCAGCTTACCAGATGTGTACCAAAAGTCTGGGTGGTATCAGTAAATTGTATGGAATATCCTGCACAAGAAATTCCGGTATAAAAATCAGCCTTAGGTGGTTTAGTAATTCTAACTTTTTTAGTTACAGAATCATCACATCTAAACCGATTGGTTATAAGTAATTTAACATTAAACGTATCAGGTCGGGAAAAACTATGTACCGGATTTTGCAGTTCTGAAGTATCCGAAAGTCCGCCAGTATCACCAAAATTCCAGTGCCACTGGGTGACAGCCTCTCCATTGTCGGCAGAATTATCAAGAAACCTGGTATTACTGCCAAAACAAACTCCCGAAAAGGAAAAATCAGCAACCGGTCGAGGACGTACAACTACCGTTGAATCATAAAATTTTGAAAAAATTACATTATTTTCTTTTGCTGTTATTGTTAACCTTACAATATAAGTTCCTCCACGTTGATAGGTATGACAAACTTTATTTTTCTTTATAGTATAAGCGATAGTTTTACCATCTCCGAAATCCCAATGCCAACGTAAAATAGATCCATTATTGGAATGTAATACTGACCTGTCGGTAAAACAAACTGAATCCAAAGCACAATCACGCCCTGCTATACTTTTATAATTAACTTTCAAACAAGACTCTCTGGGAATAGCTTTGGTAATGCTATTATGGCATGAATTGAAGTTTGTTACCACAAGACTGGCAAAATAAACACTGTCCTGAGGTCCATACAGATGATTGGGATTTCTTAATGTGGATACATTACCGGCACCGGAAACACCATCTCCGAAATTCCAGTTCCATGAGCGTATAAAATTACCTCCGCCTGTCGAATGATCCGTAAAATAAGTAGCTCCGTCACATGCTGTAGTGGTAAAAGAAAAATCAGGAACAGGCAAAGAATCAACGGTTACCTGATGGGCTGCTGTTGCATTGCATCCATTGGTGTCGACAGCACTTAACTTCACATTAAAAGTTCCTGGCCGGTAAAAAATATGGTTTATGGTATCTTTATAGGTTATACGCCCGGAACTTCCATCATTAAAACTCCAGGTAAAAGTAGTGATGGAATCATTAGAAGGAATATAACTCGTCTGAAAAGGAGTGGGTTGCTTAAAACAAACCTTTTTAGCTGAAAAATCAATTCGTAAACTATCACGTAAACAGACTTTTGTAGTGTCAATATTAGCACAACCATTTGTATCAACAACTTTTAGGGTAACCTGATAACAAGTATCAAAAGCTCTAAACTTATAAACAGGATTCTGCTGCTGAGAAGTGTCACTTTCGTAAAATGTCCATAAATATGATTTTATAGGACTTTTCCCTGATCCCTGTACCGATTGATCCTTAAACGTAACCTGAGACGCCGGACTACAGGCCTGCTGGTAAATAAATGCGGGCTTTGGCCTGTCATGAACATTGACAAACTGAAAACTTGTATCAGAACATCCGTAGTTGTTTACAACAATCTGTCGTACATTATAACTATTAATATTTGCATAACGATGGGTGGGGTTTTGAATTTGTGAAGTATCTCCATCTCCAAAATCCCAATGCCACCGGTCCACATATCCATCAGTATCGCTGGAACCATCAGTAAAATAAGTTGAATCACCTATACAGGTTAAACTTACCATAAACTTTGACTTAGGTAGAGCAAATATTTTTACGGGATAAGCAATACTATTCTGACAACCTTTTAAATTCGTAACTGTAAGTTTTACTTGATAATTTCCTGGTTTTTTATATCTATAAATCGGATTTTGAAAATTGGAAGTATCACCATTTCCAAAATCCCAGTGCCAATTCACAATGTTCTTTGCAATCCCAAAAAAATATGACTTTTCGCCAAAACAAATAGAATCCTTCTTAATTGTAAAGTCTACTGCCGGTAAAGAATCAATTTTTACTACCTGAACAGTTGTATCGCGACAACCATCAGCATTACCAATAATTAACCTTACAGAATAACTTCCCGGACTACTTAAAACATGAACAGGATTTTGCATAGAAGAAGTATCATCAACGCCGGAAGCAGGATCATCAAAATTCCATTTCCACGAATTTATTGCAGAACCATTATTAGTTGAAGAACGGTCGAAAAATGAAGTGGGCTTTGAATAGCAGGTATCATTATATGTAAAATTAGCCTGAGGCTTTAAATGAACAGAAATATTTTTCGAAATACTTCTTTTGTACCCTGCTGAATCAATAACCAATAAAGTGACCTGATATGTGGTTTGATGGAGATATATATGTTTTACGTCAGGATTTCCCGGACGGTTAACAATTATACTGTCTCCATCCCCAAAATACCACTTCCATGTTTTAATGTATCCATTGGAAGTTGTAGATAAATCTTTAAAAAATGTAGTGTCGTTTAAACAAACCGGCGAAATTGAAAAATCCGGAACAGGTAATGGTTGAATTGAAACAGTTTGTGTAACGGAATTAGTACATATACCATCAACAACAATAGAAAGTTTAACCTGATAATTACCAATAGCAGTAAACTGATGAGTGGGGTTTTGAATATTTGAAGTATCCCCATCACCAAAATTCCAATGCCATGAAGTTACATTTCCTTGCCCCGTACCGGAAAATTGAATGTTATCAGTGGTGGCAGCAGGATTAATATCCCATGTAAAACTAACAGAAGGTGGCAAATTTACCCTTTGATTATAAGCCGGGGAATTTTGATTACCACAACCCAAACTATCTATAACATGTAATACTACATTATAATTTCCCGTATCAGAAAACTGATGAACAGGATTTTGAACAGTATCAGAAGTACCGTCACCAAAATCCCATTGCCAGCTTACAATAGGATGACCGGAAGAACCAAAAAAATTAGCCGGAACTGTAAGACAGGAAGGATTAGGATTACTGGCAACATAAACAGTAGGCAGAGAATGTATTACCAATGTTTTAACAATTGAATCCTGACATGTAACTCCGGAAGAATCAGCTGTAACAACTAATTTTACGTTAGTTGTAATTCCGGGCTGAAAGGTGTGAGTTACTGTTTGACCGGTAGCAGTACTACCATCACCAAAATCCCAACTCCATTTTACCAACTGATAATTTACTGACGCTGAAGATGAATCGACAAACTCTATGGTGCTACATCCTTTATAAGTGTAGGTATAATTTGCAGTTGTGCTACACTGTGCCTTTATCATGCCTATAGAGGCAATTAAAAATAATACAGTTAATGTATATTTTTTCATTCGCAGAAAATTTATTCAAAAAAAGCGGAATCTATCCTTTTAGTTTTCCAAAGAACGAAAAAATTTCTTAATTATTGTTAATTTTTTCTTTTAAATAATGGTTTAAAATAGCTTTAAGCTGATTTATCGAAAATTTTTTGGCAATTATGACCTTTTTCTTATTCAATAAATATAATTGAGGAGTACCCGGTATATCATAGGTTTTGGTAAAATCACCTTTTATACTGTGTGTGCCATTTACATTTATCCATGGATAACTCCTTTCTTTCAATGCTTTTTTCCAATTACTTATATCAGGGTTTATAGAAATGGCATAAACACGAAGATCATATTTTTTATGAAGATAAGGAATCATCTCTTTTAGTTCTGCCAACTCCTTTTTACAAATACCACAATGATAATCCCAAAATACCAACAATGTAAATTGCGCTTTTAAGGATTTAAAATCAACATATTGGCCTGAAGAGTCAATTAAAATTAAATCAGGGGCTACATTTCCCATTAAAGTCGGGCGCAGTTTATCTGCTCTTTCCTTTAACATTTTCTTAATAGATGGAGTTGCGTTTAGAACAGGCTCTTTCATAAAATATTTGTCCACCAGGTTCACAAATACCTTATCAAAACCCATATATTTTGGGTTTTGATAGTCAGAGATAAACTTCCAGGCAAGAAAACTAAAGCATTCCTGACAGGGTTTGGCTTTACGCATCACTAGTCCTATGGACTGTATCACAGAATCAGGTATCATAGGTACATAATATTTAAAATACCTGGAAACCTTCATCGCATACAAAGGCGTCCGGAAAAGCCCTTTATTACCAAGGTTAAAATTATCCCAATAATGTGCTTTCAGATATCTAAATCGATATAGGGTATCATGTGAATGTCCTTCAGGAATTTTTATTTCATCAGAAGCCTTTAAAATTTTTGTTAAAAAAAGATTGGGATATTTTTGCTCTATAAGGGCTTTAAAATTCCGGATATCCATATTAACAGATATAATCTTTTTTTTAATTTGAGCTTTCTTTTCGGAGGAAAGGGTAGGATTCTTCAGCTCCTTTTTCAGATTTTTTAATATTTTGTAAAGCCGATTATTTTTATTTATAAACTGAAAAAACATTTGATTTTCCAGTGATTTTGAAACCTGCATATTACCTGTAAAATCCGGGCCTTTTGTTTCCAATAAAAAGGATGTTTTCTGAGAAATTACAAATTCGAAGAGCTTTTGCCTTTTAAAATTAGCAACCATATATACACCTTTCGGAAACCCTCCCGATCTCTTAAAATAAAAATTTTGCCTCTTCGTTTTGTAAGCAGTATCCATAACCTCAATTCGGTTTCCGTAATAGGAAGCTAAAATCAAAGCAGTATCAGGATAATTCTCTAACCTCAATTTAACCACCTGGGTTTCTTGAGAATACAAAACGGATGTTGGAACCAGAAGTAACATTAACCATAATAAACCTTTCATATCCTGACTTGTTATTTTTGCGGTAAAAATAAACAATTATGCATAATTAAGACTGAAAAATTGGAAGAGGGAAAATTATGCAGAGACATAAACGTGAATTCTCCGGAATTAAATATACAAAAAGGGTAAAACTACCATAAAGTTTAACTGTTACTCTTATTCAGAGCTTCCACAACTTCTTCAGTTAGACAAACTTTACCTAAAAACGGAAGAACATTTTTTATGGAACAAAAATGTTCTTCCGGTGCTCTTGCCGACATGGCATCTTCAACAAACAGTTGGTTATAACCCCGTTCATAAGCATCCCTGGCAGTGCTTTCCACTCCTTTGTTAGTGGATATCCCCAGCAAAATAATTGTTTGTATTCCACGGCGCCGGAGCTGCAGGTCCAGTTCGGTACCATAAAATGCTCCCCATTGTCGTTTCAAAATCTGAAAATCGGAAGGTTGCACTCTTAATTCCGGTACATATTCTGCCCAGTCTTCAGGCAAATTCTCAAAGGACAAGTTTTTTTCTGATTGTGGACGTAATGCATCTTTAAAATCTCTTGAAGGTGATACATGCACCAAAAAAATTGGCATATTCAATTTCCTGGAAACATCAAGAATTTTTACTGTATTTTGTATTACCTTTCCTGTTTCATGCGGCCGGGAGGGAAATGCTGTTATTCCTTTCTGTAAGTCTATAACAACCACCGCTGTAGTTTTCGGATTAATATGAAGCTTTGATTCCATAGGAATTTGTTTTTAAACATTTTAACAAAATAAAAAACTTTTTTACTAACTACCTTATATCATATTTATTGTTAGCTCTCATACTTCTTACTGTCAAGGACTAATTTCAATTTCAAAATTACAAGGTTAAGGATTACCTTTTTAATTTTTAATTATTTTTAACTGGCTCAGTAATACATATAAAACATTCAAGAGATATTTCAGACTTATATAAACATCAACTTTTTAGCAAAGAAACCAATAAAGCAGAAGTTTGTACGAAAATAAATTTTAATGAAAAAGATGTTACTTTTTACTATTTAGAATATATAAGGCATCTATTTTCAGCATTGAATCTACAGTAATATGTTTCTTTTTTGCTTTTTTTTCTATTAACGAAAACCAGTTTTTGTCAGCTTTAATACGTTGAATAATTGTTTCGATATTTTCCTTTCTTGTCACTTTTGAGAAACTTTCCGATTGACCCTTTAATGCCCGGTCATAATCGGGATGTACCAGCAAATACTTAAAATCAGATGTAGGATGTACTCTGCCAAAGGAATTAAAATAAGCTTTATTTGACATTGAATCCCAATGTATTGCACCATAATAATACTGAACATTATAAAAAGCCCCTAAAACTGCAGACGCCACAATAAATATAACTAAAATAAATTTAACTACAGCCTTTCTTTCTGCTGTCCAGGCATAAACCGTGGCAAGAGGAATAGCCATAACAGGATAAATATCAATAAGAGCCCTTTGGCCGAGGCTGCCACCGTACCACCATGACCACCAAGATGAAACCACATAAAGATAAGCTACAAAAAGCACTAAAACCGGCCAAAAGAACTTTTTATTTTTATAATAAAGCAAAATAATTCCTATTAAAGAAAAAAACATCACCGGGGTATATATTAACCAACCTTTTCTAAAGCTTAAAAGGACATTCATAAATTGAGGGTGCAAAAAGAAAAAACCTTCATTTCCATATGAATAATAGATCCAATGACCGGTAATAATTTTCCAATACCATAACTGAGGAATCATCATCAGAAAGCCAAAAAAAATCATCACTATAATAAGACGCCATCTCTTAATAAGAAATAAAAAACGTAACTTTAAATCAGTAAAACTTTTAACATCAAACAACAAAAAAAATAAAATAAACAAAAAATTAACAGGCCGGATAAGAGTCAATAACCCCATTACCATTCCTATAAAAACTGACTTGAAAAAGGTACTGCCGGAGTACCATTTAATTGTTAAAAACAAAAATATAGCAGCCAAAGCAAAATCATATACATGTGGCATACCAGGCTCGAAAGTGCTGTACCAAAACAAATTGGTTCCCAAACCCAATGTTAAAATAACAAGTCCGATAACCACTTTAGAAAAATATTGACGTAAAACCAACGATAAAAACATTAATCCTAAAGCAAGATAAAAAAGAGCAGCCAATACAATTGCCAGCCTATATGGTGGAGAATAACCTCCTGAATTATATCCTAAAGGAGAAGCCAGATTATTTGCCGCAAAGAAAAAAGGAGAATACATTATTGATAAACCCATGGTATATTTAAAAGCATATTTACCATTGGGAAGTTTTTTAGCCCAGAAAACAAATTTCTTTTTTCCTTTATAGTTCTCTTTAAACTTTAATGAAACGTCATGATAAATAAAAGCAGCCGGTAAATAGCCATAATAATCTATTACATCCCATTGTATCACCCGGTTTTGGTCTTTCCATATATTAGTATTAAAATCTGACCAGATAGCAGCTATCATGACAAGTAAAATACTGAATTCAATAAAATATCTTTTCATCAATGATTTAAATACATACATATATGCAATAAGCTGATTACATTATTTTTTTATACTTCTTATCAAACAGATTATACTTTATAACACAATAAATAGCATGGAAACCATCTCTCCAGTTTATTTTTTTCCCTTCTTCATAGGTTCTTCCATAATAAGATATACCTACTTCATAAATACGTACTGCAGGAATACGAACGACTTTTGCCGTTACTTCAGGTTCAAAGCCAAAACGTTTTTCTTTAAGATATAATCCTTTTAAAATATCCGCTTTAAAAAGCTTATAACAAGATTCCATATCGGTTAAGTTCAGGTTAGTAAACATATTTGACAAAGTTGTTAGCAATTTATTACCAAGGGAATGCCAAAAAAATAAAATACGATGCGGTTCTCCTCCCATAAACCTTGACCCATAAACAACATCGGCAAAACCATCAAGAACAGGTTGCAATAAACGATTATATTCACGGGGATCATACTCCGTATCTGCGTCCTGAATAATAATATAATCTCCGGTAGCAATTTCAATACCGCGGTGTATAGCGGCTCCCTTTCCGCTGTTTATCATTTGGTCAATAAGTTGAAATTTTATTTCTGAATGCTGTGAAAAAAATGATTTAATAATTTTTCCCGTATCATCTGTGGAAGCATCATTAACTACAATAATCTCCTTTTTGATTCCATCTGGCAAAGTCACTTTTAAAATATTCTCCAATATGTTTTCTATAGTTTGTGATTCATTGTAGGCAGGAATAATAATGGATAAAATTTTGGGCATATTAAGAGTTTCAAAAGATTATAAAACAAATGTACATTATTTATTTTTAGAACTTTTATTATCGGGAAAAACTAACTGGACTACACCTTCTCCATTCACAGGGTTCTCAAATATCAATTTTGTTATAATGCGTTTATTAAAGTTACTGTCTGGAAAAAAGCGGTAAATTGCCTTTTTAAGTAATTTTTTGTTATTTTTTTCCAAATACAAATAAATAGGTTTTCCGGATTTAGCAACCTCATTTTGATCAAATTTTTTACCCCAGTATTTTAAAGAATTATCCCATGTAAAGTACTGATATGTATTTGGATATAACTTATTTAGTTTAGAATTATAATCCGGCCAGTTTTTTCCGCCCATACAAAAACTGTACATAATCGAATATTCCTGTAAGGGGCTTCCATAATCTTTAGAAACAATTATTTTGTAACTGTTATTAGGTAATGTATTTATAACATTACGTGTTTTTATCCGTGCAGCCATTTGTCCACTCACACTTTTCGAAACAACACGTATATATGGAATCCTCTGTTTTAAAACATAGCCAACAGCCAAAATTAAAATTACATTAAGAATAATTTTAATTGCCTTACCGGGAATAAACAGTTCAATTTCTTTAGCCATTAAAATCAAAACAAAGGGAAATAACAATAAGGCCGGGATGAAATAACGCATTTCATAATGCTTTCCCATAAAAAAGAAAAATCCCAGAATTACTACTAATAAACCTGCGTTTATTCTTGTATAGATATTTTTTATTTTCTTTGTGAACAAAACCACAAGAAATAAAGCAATAAATCCCAGAAAAACATAAAAGAAAATGGACTGTGCGTGGATTAACTGCACTATATTTTTTGAAAAAACTGACGTGTTAATAATGGTTTCTTCGCCCGACTGATAAATTCCATTATGAAAAAACAATCCTTTCATCCACCCTGTAAAACGATGAAACTGTACCAAAACCGGTAACGAAAAAAAGAAAAAAGATATAACGGAAAAAATCAGATACTTTAGTTTTCTCCATACTCCTTCAATAACGAATAAAGGTAGGAATAAAAATGGCAGAAAAGTCATTTTCATTGAAAGTCCAAGTCCAATTGTAATACCATACCACAAAGTTTTATATGGATATTTTTGCTTTTCGTATAATTCCTTAAAAAGCATAACTTCCAAAATTAATATGGGAATTACAAAAAGCACTTCCACATATATCCTAGCCATAATGTCATACCATATTTCAAGAGTAAAGGGTGCTGTTTGTATTAGAATTCCATATAATACATTTTTTGATATTCGTGTTATTGATTTCCCTGCCCAGAATAATGATACTGCAACGATAGTAGTAATAACCAGATTTGCAGTAGCAAGATATAAATCGGAATTTTTAATAACATCTTCAAAATAAGGTAATTGATGAGACCGGAAAAAATATACAACACGAAAAATAAATGCTAACAATAAATGTAATACCGAAGCAGGCTGGTCAATATTAGCATCGCTAAACCTACCTGCTGAAACACTTAACCCACTGATAAAATGAATATAATCAGGATCAAAAGATCGAAGAGACAAATCACCGAAAACCTGTCTGAAATAAAACCCGATAAGCAAATAGAGAGTAGGGAAAATTAATAATAGTATTTTCTCTGTTCGGCTCATTTTCAGATAGGTTTTATTTATGTTCTTTTAATTAAATATAAAAAAATAAACATTATTAGTTTCTTTTTATATTAGTTTTTTCTATTAAGGAGATATAACGTTAAAGGATTAAAAAATAAATTTAAATGTAAAAAACATATTCTTTATTACCCTTCATGATAATAAACACGTTTTACTCTTCTTGAAATTCGACTTAATATTTCATAAGGAATTGTTTCTGCAGCCTCAGCCAATTCATTTACCGGATGTTCAGAATCAAAAATAATTACCGGATCACCCTCTTTAACCGGTATATCACTAACATTAACCATACACATATCCATACAAATATCTCCAATAATTGGTGCCGGTTGTCCTTTAATCCATACAGAAAAATGCCCGTTTCCCAATTTCCGGAATAAACCGTCTGCATACCCAACAGAAATTGTTGCGATTTTCATTTTATTTTCGGCAATAAAACTCCTGTTATAACCCACGGATTCTCCAGGTTGAATTTCCTTTATTTGAGAAATCTCACTTCTAAGTGACGTTACATTTTTTAATTTACTTAAAAATTCTAAGTTTGAGGATATCCCATACAGTCCTATGCCGAGGCGTACCATATCAAACTGCGCATCAGGAAAACGTAACACACCTTCCGAATTAAGTATATGCATCATCACATCATGCCCGGCCTCAGCTTTAATTTTACGCGCCATTTTTTCAAAAGATTCTATTTGCTGATAAGTAAAACTGTCAAGTTGCTTCTTATCACTTCCCGCCAAATGCGAAAATATAGATTGAACATAAATTAATGAATTTGATTTTAACCTGTCAATAAGTTCAGATATATCATCTTCATCAAATCCCAGCCTATGCATTCCTGTTTCCAGTTTTATATGAATTTTTATGGGTTTATTTACTGGTAATACATTTCTTTTTATAGCTTTTTCGAGCATGGTAAGTGCACGGAAACTAAACATTTCCGGTTCCAGCTGATGTTTTATCATTATATCAAAAGCATACTCTTCCGGATTCATTACCATGATAGGTAAACTTATACCTGCCTGCCGTAATTCAACACCTTCATCAACATAAGCCACAGCAAGATAATCAACATGATGAAATTGTAACACATTGGCAATTTCAAAGCTTCCACTACCATAGGAAAAGGCTTTTACCATAGCCATGACTTTTGTTTCCGGCTTTAAACGTGAACGATAAAAATTCAGATTTTCTATAAGGGCATTTAGGTTAATTTCAAAAACTGTTTCATGGACTTTTTGCTGTAACAGCCTGTTAATTTTCTCAAATTCAAACACTCTGGCACCTTTTAGCAGTACTGTTTGATTACGCAAGGAGGTTATAGAAAAATTCTTTAAAAATTCATTTGTAGAAGAATAAAACTCCTTTTCCATATGAAACAGATCTGAAAAACGTGATATGGAATTACCTATACCAATAACTCTTGAAATATTTTTTTTATGCATCAATTCAGCCACATCAGCATATAGCTCAGCTTCCCCCCTGCCGCTTTGCAAAATATCTGATAGTATAACTACTTTATTACGATGCTGGTTTTGTTGCTCAAGTAAATCCAAGGCTATAGATAGAGAGTTAAAATCGGAATTATATGCATCATTTATAACTGTACAATTATTAATTCCTTCTTTTTGCTCAAGGCGCATAGCCACAGACGAAAGGTTATTCATTTCGTCATTTATAACCTCCTGAGGATATTCCAAAAAAAGCATTGCAGCCCAGCAATGACTTGCATTTTCTATAGAAGCACTATCCTGAAAGGGAATTGTAATTTCTATGGGTGCGTCCTTATATGTTGCACATATACGAGTACTTTTACCTTCTTTGATTTTTTCTTTTATCCTTAAATTACAGTTTTCATCCTTACCCCATGTAAAAACTTTAATATTTTCCAAAATTCCGGTCCGAATAATAACTTCTTGCAATTCTTTTTGATCACTATTGTATATCAGTGTATCTACTTTTGTAAAAAGTTTTAATTTTTCTCCAATTTTTTGGGCAGGATTAATAAAATTCTCATTATGCGCCTCACCAATATTTGTAAATATTCCAATTGACGGCTTTATCATTTGCTGAAGGTATTCCATTTCATCAGGCTCAGAAATTCCAGCTTCAAAAATGGCCATTTCATATTGATCGTTTAATTGCCATACAGATAAGGGAACTCCAATTTGAGAATTGTAACTTTTAGGGCTTCTCAAAATACTTTTATGCTTATTTAATAATTGATACAGCCATTCCTTTACAATAGTTTTTCCATTACTTCCTGTAATTCCAATTACCGGGATATCAAAGTGATTCCTATGTGCTGTTGCCAATAATTGCAATGCTCTCAAAGTATCTTTCACAATAAAAAAAGAGGCCTTAGGAAATTCTGTAAGCCATTCATTTTTCTGTGATACTACAAAATAGCGAATTCCTTTTTTATAAAGTTCTTCTATATATTTATGCCCGTCGTTGCGTTTTGTTTTTAAAGCAAAAAATATACAATTCGCAACAGATATTAATTTACGGCTGTCAATAAGAATATCTCCTACTTTTATTTTTTCAGGATGATTCGATAATAACTGTGCTTTGGTAATTTCTTTTATTTCCTCACCGTTATAAATTCTATGTTGTAATAATTTAAACATAATTTTCTTGATTTACCCTTCTCATAAACTTATAAATGTTTAACAGCTAATCGTCTAGCTGGCTACGACTCCGGTTCTGGTTTGAATCTGCCGAAACAGTAAGTGGGTTTTTATTCATTTCGTCCCATTTTTTTCTGTTTTTATAAATATCTAGTGCAAGATATATAGCATTTCTAAATGAGCCGGTTGAAGCAATAAACTTACCTGCAATATCATATGCTGTTCCATGGTCGGGAGAAGTCCTTACAATAGGTAAGCCGGCGGTATAATTTACCCCTGTTTCGCCGGCGAGTACTTTAAACGGAGTGAGTGCCTGATCATGATACATTCCTAAAACAGCATCAAACTTTTTATAATTTCCTGAGCCAAAAAGGCCATCGGCAGGATATGGGCCAAAAACAAGCATTTTTTGTTCATTAGCCTGTGTAATTACATCTTCAATAAAATCTTTTTCTTCGGTTCCTATAAGCCCATTATCACCGGCATGAGGATTTAATCCCAAAACAGCTATTTTTGGCATGTCTATTAAAAAGTCTTTTCGAAGAGATTGGTGCAAAATTTTTAACTTTTCCATGATAAGATCAGGTGTAAGTTGCCGGGATATTTCACTAACAGGAATATGATTAGTAACTGTAGCAACGCGCAAACTTCCTGAAACCATCAGCATCAAAGATTGTGAGGTTTTAAATTTTTCAGTTAAATACTCTGTATGCCCATGAAAAGGAAAAGCTTCCGAGTGAATGTTAAACTTATTAATTGGAGCTGTAACCAAAATATCTACTTTTTTATCTTTTAAATCATTGGTCGATTTTTCCAAAGCTTTAAATGCCATTTTCCCTGCTTCTGCAGAACTATTTCCCGGCTCTATTTTTACTTCAGCATCATCACCTACATTAATAATATTAACTTTTTGATCAACGGTCTTTTCAGGTCTGGTTATAGTATGATAATTAAATTCTTTAATGTTTAAAGATTTTCTGAAGAATCCCATTACTTTAGGTAATCCATATACAACAGGAGTAAACATCTCCAACAATCTGTTATCAGAAAGAGTTTTTATAATCACCTCATAACTAATACCATTAAAATCGCCATGGGTTATGGCTACTTTAATTTTTTTATCTTTATTATGATTTATTTTCTTAAACATGGCTATAAATTATTGAACAAAGGTAAAATTTTCTTTTTCATTTGTTGCATTATTTTATTATTGGAATTTCCGGAAAAAGAAATTAATAATAAGTAAATCTGTTTATTTACTTAAACCTTAAAGGAAATTACAATAGTGTTAAAGGCTTATGATTGGATATGTTTTAAAACCTATTTTTTAAAACAAAAGTAACCGGGAATAATTCCTGCTTTTAATGAATCAACCGGAGCAAAAGCTGCAGAATAAACAAAAACTTTTCCTCGCTGCATAAAATCCAAAGCATCGGCAACATAAACAAATCCGTTGCCATAATCAATTCCCAAAGAATAAAAAGTCCTGGCGTTTTGTGGTATAACTGGTAATTCCGGAAGTTTTTCCGAATTAATATTCATTGAATAAATACCTGGCTTATTAACTTTTCCTCCTGCCCAACTATTGTAAATAAAAAATAGTGAGTCTTTATCAGGATTTATTCTCAAATGAGAAGGTGAAACGGACATCTCTTTAAATAAAAACACTTTTTCTATCTTTCTATTAACAGGATTAATTTTAGTTAATGCAGCCATTTCCTGTCCATATGGACTTTGTGGATATCCGCCATCTGATAGCACCCAAAGGGTACCATTCCGGTCTAATACCATACTGTTAGGTTGTTTGGTTACAGTGATACTATCTATTAAGCTATCTGTGCGAGTATCTATAATCAAAATCTTATTATCGTACGACCAGCTATTTACAAAGGCATATGAACCATATAACAGAATTTGTTCCGAGGAATGGTGCGGTGTGGAAATAAAACCTGTTATTTTATTTGTAGTGGGATTTACAATTTGTATTGATTCGGCATATAAATCACTTACATATGCTTTATGATCAGAAATAAAGGCCATTTGACGTGGAGAAATAAAACCGGTAATTTTTCCTCTATATTTAAAGGTATTTTTATTGATAATATATATTTTTCCTGAATTGTTTACAACCAGGTACGCCAGTGAATCATGAATTATCATAAAATCAGCCACATCACCCAGTGGAAGCGAGTTACTTTTATAAAAAACATCATTTAACACTTTTCCGGTTTCAGGATTGTAATATGTTAAAGAGGAATTTCCATACATAAAATTACCTTCGTTAACAATAAATACAGCATGTCCTTTTGTTCTTACCTGTAACTTGTTAAAGTCATGTATCAAACTATCTTTCATACAAGATGATAACAACATCCCTAACAAAAAAATAAAAACACTTTTTTTAATGCTATTTATTATCATGTTATATTTTTTTAGATGTATCATATATGAAAAGTAAAAAGTAACATAACATTTCTCCCTGGCATTGGCCGCCCCAACACCGACCTGTAATGCTCGTTAAATAGATTATAAATTTTTAGCTGAACGGTACCATTGGACTTTTTGCTATATGAAAAATGCCCTCCTATATATAAATTATTCATAAAATAGGGATATAGCCAATCGCGCAGATTCAACTGATTGGCAGAAGTAGTATAACGCTCAGAGTAATCATGATTTACCCAGGTAAAGAATATATTCTTATAGATAACATTAAATACTACATTACCAGAATGAACCGGAACATAAGGAATTTGTTTTCCAACAGCATCACTTCCCCATTTTACAGAACTTCCAAAATTAATACTCTTTGTAAAGGTATATCCCGCTTGTAAATTAAATTTCCAATTATGAATATGATAATACAGTTTCCATTTAAGTTCAAATCCGTAGGAATGTACTTTTTTGATATTTTGCGGTGACCAATAACCCATAGGACTGGGAACCCAAATTATCCAGTTTTTAATATCGTTATAAAACACAGTCCCTGAAAACTTCCCGTTTAAAGAGCCGAAAAGAAATTTCGTTTTAATTCCTAACTCAGTAGCTAATCCACTTTCAGGCAATAAATGCGGATTTCCTCCGGGTTTCCAATATAAATCATTTAAATTTGGGTATTTATAATTATATGCAATATTCCCATGCAAGACGCTCAGATATTTTTTATTTAGAACCCAGTTGAAACCAACATACGGGATTACAGGTAATAACTTACTGTTTATACGTTCATTTCGTATTAAAAGCAGTACAGAAAATGCTTTGGTAAATTTCTCCTGCAACGACAACATAACCCCCGGATGACTTCTATATTTATTATAGCCTGTACCCGAAACCGTATCGCGTGTATTTACATGATAATAATTGAAAAATGATGACGCTTTAATAATAGTATTACTGTTGGGAACCCATGAAAATTGTACCTTATTATATACACCGGTAATATCAGATTTGGAATAAACAGCATTATAATAACCTCTGCCGAAAATTTGGTTTTTTACAATATAAAGCATTCCTGTTTTCATAATTCCGGAAGAAATATCCCACTTTGTTTTAGCTGATATTTTGAAAAACCGGATAATTCCTCTTTGAACCTTCTCCTGCTGCCGGCTTAAATTAGCAGCATCATTACCCTCATAGGTATTCAAACGAGGTAATGCTCTGTTAACATATTGATACCAGTAGTAAGCTTTCAGTTTCCAGTTGTGCTTAAATCGAAAAGCTAATCCCTGCATTAACCCGGAAATTAAATATTCTGCATTATTGTTTCTTTGAATAGGATAAATATATTCTCCTGTAACCGGATTTATAGAGGCTATATTTTTATTTATGAAAGGAAAATCATTTTTTGAGCTATTATAATAAATTCGTGTGGAAGTTTGGATTTTTTTATTACCACCAAGAATATGCAACATCTCATTCCAGGTATCAAAACTCCCATAACCCGACAACCCTGAAATATGCCACCCTTTTTTCCATTTAAAATCAGTAGATAAATCAATGCTGCCCCCCAGAGCACCACTTCCTTCAATTAGCGAAGATGCTCCCGGAATAATTTTAATATTATCCATCAGATAAACAGGAATTAGAGAAAAATCTACCTGTCCCAGCATCGGCGACTGCAAACTCATACCATTCCAATAAACCTCTGTATGTGAAGATGCTGTTCCCCTAAATGAGGCTGTAGACAATGCCCCCCTCCCTTCGCTTTTAATAAAAACTGCAGAGTAACGGCTTAGCACATCCGACAAAGAAGCATCATTTTCCCTCTTCATAACCAGTGTATCAATTTGATAAACAGAAATACCGGCATTTTCCAATCCTTTAGCTCTTTTAATTTCTATTTCAGGAATTGAAACCGTATCAGATAACATAAACTGGCCTTTCATAGGATCCAGGAAGGAAAAAAATATACAGCACAATATCAACAATTTGGTTTTCACCTGATCTTCATTTATTTAGTAAGCTAAAGAATACTTTAATGTATAACACTCATTTTTAATATCGAAATATTTCTGTTTTGCATAATCTTAACAAGATAAATACCTGCAGGCCAATTGCCAACACTTATATCTGTTTCTTTTTCGATACCTTTCTTTTCATAAACAATTTTACCATTGAGGGAAAGAATAACTAAATGATATGGTTTTTCTAATTCTAATGTGCTTATTTTTACTGTGGTAGAAACAGGGTTGGGAAACAGTTTCCAAACGTGCCGCTGATTTTTAAAATCTAAAACATCCAAAACAGTTTTCTGGTGAATAACGGCAACAGCATCTAAATCAAAGCCTCCTGTCCAATAAGGTGTAGGATAAGGGTCGTTAATAATATTACCTTTGGAATCATACCGGGCAAAAGCAGGATTAATATCTCCCACTACATCTACAACACGAATATAATTAATACTGTCGATATTTATTCCTACACTATCTTTTAAGTCTTGCAAATCAAAAGGAGTACCATAACGGGCTACATACTTTCCTGCCAGGTTATGAATAGATGTTGGGTTAAGCATCCCAAAACCACCTACCTGCACACTATCCCGGGTATTAGAAACAGATGGAAAACGAACAAAATGTTTACCATCTGTACTAACTTCTATAAATGCCAGTTCCAAATAATATAAATTAGGATTTGTCTGAGATAAAAATCCATTTTCAAAAACAGCAAAATCATAACCATCCCCATTGGTTATTGGGTTTTTGAATCCCAGCGTTGCTATTCCTCCATCACCCAAGCTTACTACAGTAACAGAATCGCCTGTAGGCCCCACTGCATTTTCCGGAACACCAAAAAAAGCACGGTTAGAAGTAATATTACCGTGAGTATAAGTTTGTGAAGTATCCTCAATATTTATGTAGCCCCGCGCAATACTGCAACTTGTGGCCCAGGCCACAATAGCAGAACTGTCGGCAGCCACAGCCGTAGTGCCTGCTTGTCCTGCCCCGGGTGCATACTGTGCAAAAAGATTCCCCCAAAGCAGAACAAGCAAAAATGTAAATGCATTTTTTACGGCCATTACAAATTATTTTTTCAATATTTTCTTCACACTGTTATAATTCCCTTTCCGAATCTTTATAAGATACAACCCATTGGGATAAGCGGACATATCTACATTTACAATATCTTGATTAGAAATAGAATGATATAAAATACGTCCGGTTAAGTCTACAATTGAAACATAAGCTCCTTTAACACCATTAATATTAAGGGTAGAAATCACCGGGTTAGGATAGACTGTTATATTCTCTTTATTATTGACATCATGATAACTATCAACTGCATTTGTTATATCATTAAGATTATCAAGACAGAAATATGCCGGAGTATTTATTCCATACTGTCCTACATCGCTCGAACTCAGATTAAATGTAAGACTGTCGACATTACCTAGAGCCGTAAGATCGACCCATGCCCAACTATTTAAAATAAAGTCTTTGGAATTATCTGTAAAACGAAAATCAGCAAGATAGAAATTTACTGAATCTGTAATTGTTCCACCATAAAAACCTTTTATAGTCAGTAAAAACCAATCAGGGTCATTACCTGTTGAACCACCAAATTTTTTAGCAAAAGAATCTCCATTCTTCATAGATAAATAGGCATAAGTGGAATTGGTTATAAATACACCTTTAACAACACCTCCTCGCAAATTACCTCGTAAGCTTACAGATGCTCCGTTCCCGGCATAAGATACGCCATAATTAGCAGAGCCATTCACTCCAATACCTGTTATAGCACTATACTGATTTGTATATCCTGCCGTAGTGGTATCTTTCATATTAGAATATGCAAACCCTTTCCAGTTTCCCCATTTTTGATTGTAGGTATTATAAAAGTAAGCCATACCACTTTGAAACCCTCCGGATAAATCAGAACCATTCCAATAAGCATCAACAGGGTCCAGACTTAAATCATCAAAAGTAGAAATACCTGTGTGGGAATATACAGTATCGTTAAAATTATCCATACAGAAATAAGCAGGAGTATTCATACCGTATTGTCCTACATCACTAGAACTCAACACAAAAGTTACAGAATCCACTTTACCCATACTGCTTAAATCTACCCATTTCCATGTTTTTATAATATAATCTTTAGAATTATCGGAAAAGCGATAATCAGCAAGGTAAAAATTAACCGAATCAGTATAAGCTCCATGAAAATATCCTTTAACCGTCAGCAAAAACCAATCAGGATCATTACCTGTTGAGCCACCAAATTTTTTAGCATAAGAGTCGCCATTTTCCATTGACAATGCCGCATAAGTTGAGTTTGTAACATACATGCCTTTAATAACAGCGCCATCTTTCAAAACACCTTTCAGTTTTAATGAACTTGGTGTAGCAGCATAACTTACAGAATATTTATCCGAGTTAAAAACTCCGGCCCCTGTAACCGCACTGTATTGATTTGTATAACCTGCTGTTGTTGTATCTTTTACATTGGAATAAGCAAAGCCTTTCCAAATGCTCCAGGCAGTATTGTACTTATTAAAAAAATAGGCACTGCCACTTTGAAAACCTCCGGCTGTATCAGCGCCATTATAATAAGCATTAGCAGAATCAAGAGGTAAATCATCAAAAGTTGAAATTTGCGCTGTCCCCTTTCCGGGAATTAAAAATACCAGCATTACAAATGCTGTTAAAAAGTAAATTTTTTTCATCAGATAACATAAATTTAGTTAAACATTATAAAAATTAATACCTAATTTTCATAAGCTAACCGGACATAAAAAGTGGGAAGAAGTAATGAATTTCCTCCAGCTTTTCCACCGAAAGCTTCGAAAAATAATTATAATGGCAGGTCTTCCGGCTTATCGTATTTTGTACGCCTTCCCATCACGAATAAATGTGACAGTGACTTCAGAATGACAAAACTTTATTACGATTTACGGCTGCGGGGACAGCTCCTGTTTCTCACAGGATTCCCTTAACCATCATATTCTCAGCAAAGATATAAATTTTTATTCTCTGAAAACATATTCTCAACACAAAAATAGATTTGCTACACATCTTATCTTTAGTAGTATATTTATTTTTAAATTTTTATGTTTTCCATTAAAAAGTAAATATTATTTTTGCGGCTCAAAAAAACAATGGAAATGCAAAACGAATTAAATAGTCTTGATCAAGTTGAATCAATGGTACAGCAGGAAGCTGCAACAATATTATATTTCTATAATGACAACTGTGCACCATGCCACAGTCTTCGTCCTAAAGTTATTAAACTGGTAGAAGAAGAATTTCCAAAAATGAAACTTGCTTTTATTAATTCAGAAAAATATCCGGAACTTCCTGCACGTTATCAGGTATTTGCCAACCCTACTTTGTTGTTATTTTTTGATGGAAGAGAATTCAAAAGAGAAAGTAAATATATTTCCATACCTCAATTATCAGAACAAATAGAGCGTCCTTATAAGCTGATTTTTGAAAATTAGTTCTCAATTATATTCCCGGCAACAACGTGTCAGCAAGTTCATAATCAGTATTATGAATAAAATCAATAGATTTCTCAATCTCATCATGCATCACTGTATCCTGTTCGATGAAAGGAACAATAGCTCTGTATTTAGAAAAAAATCCCTCTAAATAAGCAGATGTTTTAAGTGGTCGTCGAAATTCAAGTGCCTGTGCCGCATTAAACAATTCTATTCCCAATATACGTTCCACATTCTGCATAACACGATATGCCTTTACTGCACCGTTAGCTCCCATACTTACATGATCTTCTTGTCCTTGTGAGGAAACAATAGAATCGACAGAAGCCGGAGTACACAATTGTTTATTTTGATTGACTATGGAAGCTGCTGTATATTGAGGAATCATAAAACCCGAATTCAGTCCGGGGTTGGCAACTAAAAATGATGGCAGTCCACGTACTCCGTTTATCAACTGATAAATTCGGCGTTCAGAAATATTCCCCAGTTCGGCAACAGCAATGGCAAGATAGTCTAACACCAGCGCCAACGGCTGACCATGGAAATTACCACCGGAAATAATAAGATCTTCATCAGGAAAAATAGTGGGGTTATCGGTAACAGCATTAATTTCACGACTCAATACAGCGGCCACATGATTAAAAGCATCTTTTGAAGCTCCATGAACCTGCGGAATACACCTAAAAGAATATGGATCCTGCACATGTTTCTTGGGCTGTTTAATAATCTGACTGCCTTTAAGAAGCATACGGAACCTCTCCGCGGTTTGTATCTGCCCCAAATGCGGCCGGATAGAATGCAATCCTGACTGAAATGGTTCAATGCGACCATCAAAAGCTTCCAATGAAAGAGCTCCAATGATATCTGACATATCTGATAACCGGAATACCTTCAGCATAGTATAAACACCATAAGCAGACATAAATTGAGTGCCGTTTAACAATGCCAGGCCTTCTTTCGACTGCAATCTTAGCGGCTTTAACCCTAGTTTTTTAAGAACTTCGCCACTTTTCCTTCGCTTGCCTTTATAAAAAACTTCTCCTTTTCCCAACAAGGGCAAAGACATGTGTGCCAGCGGTGCCAAATCACCGGAGGCACCCAACGATCCCAGACGAAATACAACCGGTATCACATCATGGTTATAAAAATCAACAAGACGTTCTACTGTTTCCAGTTGTACTCCCGAATAACCTTGTGAAAAAGCCTGAATTTTCAGCAACATCATAAGTTTAACAATTTCATTAGGCACAAGTTCGCCGGTGCCACTTGAATGCGACATAACCAGGTTTTCCTGTAATTTTCCCAAATCTTCACTGGAGATACTTGTATCGCATAACGAACCAAATCCTGTGTTAATACCATAAATGGGTTCAGTGGTTTCTGCTATTTTTTTATCAAGATATGTACGGCATTTTACGATTCTTTCTTTCACCTCATTGCTAAGCTGTATTTTTAAGTCGTTTTTCAGAATATTAAAAATACCTCTGAAAGTAAGCTGCTGTAAGTCTATTTTATGATAATTGTCCATTTTATCAATTTTTATTTTTTTACATGCTTTATAATTTCTTCTACTACATATTTATCCTGTACACCTGTAGTCATATTTTTTAGTGTCAACGCCCCGCTTTCCATTTCTTCTTCACCAATCATTATTACAAAGGGAATATTTTTCTGATCGGCATATTTCATTTGTTTTTTAATTTTAACAGTGTCAGGATAAAATTCGGATGATATACCTTCCTGTTGTAACTGTTGCAATACCGACAAAGCATAAGAAGTTTCCTTATCACCGAAGTTTAATATTAACACACGAGTGGCGGAAGCTGCTTCCGAAGGAAACAAGTTCAATTCTGTCAGCACATCGTAAATCCTGTCGGCACCAAAAGAAACACCTACGCCTGAAACGCCAGGCAATCCAAATATACCGGTGAGATTATCATATCTACCTCCACCGCATATACTGCCAATTTTAACATCCGCAGCCTTCACTTCAAAGATAGCTCCGGTGTAATAATTCAATCCTCTGGCAAGCGTCTGATCTACTTCCACTTCCGACTCCAGAGTAAAAGCCGACAGATAATCCAGTATTTCACGAACTTCTTTTAGTCCGGTTGCTCCGTCAGGAGTATCTCCTATCAGGTCTTCCAGCACCTCCAGTCGCATACAGTTACCACCTTGCAACTTTAAAACAGGCTTTAGCTTTTCAATGGCATCATCACTAATTCCCCGATCATGAAGTTCTGCATAAACTTTCTCAGCTCCGACTTTGTCAAGTTTGTCCATAGCCATGGTAATATCCATCATTTTTTCAGGTGCTCCAATAGCCTGGGCAATACCGCTCAAAATTTTTCTGTTGTTCATTTTTATAACAACATTTATTTTCAGTAACCTGAACACTTCATCCATCATCCGTATTAAATCCAGCTCGTTCAGCAGCGAGTCGGAACCGACAACATCAACATCGCACTGAAAAAATTCCCGGTAACGCCCTTTTTGAGGCCTGTCGGCACGCCATACCGGTTGCATCTGGTAACGTTTAAAAGGAAATGACAATTCATTGCGGTGTTGCACAACAAAACGTGCAAACGGTACCGTCAAATCATAACGCAATCCCTTTTCACTTATTTGCGTGCTTATTTTCAATGAGTTTTTTTCTTCCAGTAACGCATCATCAGCTTTGGATAAAAAATCTCCTGAATTTAATATTTTAAAAAGTAGTTTATCTCCTTCTTCCCCGTATTTCCCCATCAATGTGGATAAATTTTCCATTGCAGGTGTTTCAATAGGCTGGTAACCATATTTTATGAAAACCTTTTGAATAGTAGAAAAGATATAATTCCTTTTAATCATTTCTGCCGGACCGAAATCACGGGTTCCTTTTGGAATAGATGGTTTCTGTGCCATTTTATTTTCCCTTATTATATTTAAAATGCAAAAGTACAAATTTGCATATGATATTCATTTCTTTTTTTCATAGCGTAATTCCGGTAACCAGTCATTTTTTTAACCAAATTATAACATTTATTTACCTTATTAGATATACAAACATCAAACTATTTAGGTGCCTTTTTCAACAGATAAACAGTGATTAGCAAAAATATTATGTTCGGTATCCAGGCACCTATAGAAGGATCAAGATTTCCCTGGGTAGAAAAAACAGTTGTCACCTGCATCAGTAAAATATAAGAAAAAGCAAGTAAAAGTCCCAGTCCGAGATGCATACCTATCCCTCCTCTTGTTTTTCGGCACGAAAGTGCCATTCCCATAAACGTTAAAATTATAATGGCTACAGGTCCTGCAATACGCTTATATTTTTCTATTTCAAACTTTTTATACAACAGTGATCCCTTTTCTTTTTCTGCCTTTATATAATGGTTTAATTCCGCAAGGGTCATTTCATCATACTTAGGTCGTATTTTATATAAATCCGTAGGTTTTAGCCGCAAAGTAGTGTCCAATACTGCTCCTTTAAATAAATGCTGCCGCTCCAGCGAATCCAACGTACGGCCATGATAATCGGATAATATCCACTTGTTTTCTGTAGTGTCCCATTTTACCGTCCGGGCATCAAGCTTATAAACTAAATGCTCGCCCTTAAATTTTTCCAGCGAAAAACGATATCCCGACATACGCTTGGGGTTAAATGACTGAACATAAGCAAACACCCCCGGACTCAACTGTACATGAACATTTCGTTTGTTATTAACGGGTGGCGTGTCAATATATTTATCCATAAATACATGCATTTTCTTATTGGTTTTAGGAATTAGAAAATTGCCCATATAAAAAGATAAAACCGCCAAAAACATAGAAGCCAGAAAGTATGGATACAACAAACGTTTAAAACTTACACCATTACTTAACATGGCAATAATCTCAGTATTTGCCGCTAACCGCGAGGTGAAAAACACCACTGAAATAAAAGTGAATAAGTAAATAAAAAGGTTAATAAAATACGGAATGAAATTTACATAATAATCAAAAATAATTTCATGTAAACTGGCATGTTTGCTAATAAAATTACCTATTTTTTCAGATATATCAAAAACTATAACAATTACTATTAGTAACGTAATTGAATAAAAAAACGTCCCCAGAAACTTTTTTATGATATATCTGTCAAGTAATTTCAAAAGCAGAATTTATTTTTATTTGCTATTATTATAATCTTTGCCTAACTCTCACCACCATCTTGTTTTTCCATTCAGCGAAATCTCCTGCTAAAATATGCTTTCTTGCCTCACCTACCAACCAAAGATAAAAAGCCAGATTATGCTGACTGGCAATCATACTGCCTAGAAACTCCCTTGCCGAAAATAAATGTCTCACATAAGCTTTGCTGTAAGCCTTATCCACGAAAGAAGTCCCGTCAGGGTCAAGAGCACTGAAATCAGCCTCCCATTTTTTATTTTTTATATTTATAATACCATTTTGGGTAAATAACATGCCATTCCTTCCATTTCTGGTAGGCATAACACAATCCATCATATCCACCCCAACGGCAATACTCTCTAAAATATTCTCCGGTGTGCCCACGCCCATTAAATACCTTGGCTTGTCGTTGGGAAGAATGCCGCACACCAGTTCAGTCATTTCATACATCATTTCATGTGGCTCTCCTACCGACAAACCACCAATAGCATTCCCATCGGCATCGTAGCTGGCTATTTCTTCTGCCGACTTCTTCCGTAAATCTTTATACACACTACCTTGCACAATAGGAAACAAACTTTGCTGATAACCATATTTCGGCTCTGTTTCATTAAAACGTGTTACACAACGCTTTAACCAATGATGTGTTATATCCAACGATTTGGAGGCATAATCATAATCACAAGGATATGGCGTACACTCGTCAAAAGCCATCATAATGTCGGCACCTATACTGCGCTGCGTATCCATTACATTTTCAGGCGTAAACTTATGCTTTGAACCATCAATATGCGAACGAAACAACACTCCTGTTTCATCAAGTTTGCGTGTTCCCGAAAGCGAATAAACCTGATAACCGCCACTATCTGTAAGTATTGGACGTTCCCACGAGTTAAACTTATGCAACCCACCGGCCTGCTCAATAATTTTAGTGCCCGGCCGCAAAAATAAATGATACGTATTTCCCAGAATTATCTGCGCTTTAACATCCTCTTTCACCTCTTTCATATGGATTCCTTTCACCGAACCCACCGTTCCCACAGGCATAAATATAGGCGTTTGTATCTTGCCGTGGCCTGTAGAAATCTCCCCCGCCCTGGCCGCCGATTTTGTATCTGTTTTTTCCAGCTTAAACTGCATACTCAAAAAATTTGCACAAAGATAATCCAAATCAACAATTCCTGTTAATAAAGTGCGTTTCCCTTTAAAATTATTTGGCGGCCTGTGGTGCTTTCCGCTATAGTCCTCGGTGCAAAACAGGGTGTGCCAACGGTTTTTCAGGGGCTCCTGTTGTCGCCCTGCCTCACCGGGCACTCCTCTGTTTTGCCCCTGCGGGCTGCCGCTGCAATCACCGGCCGAAATTATTCACAAAACAATATCATACAATATAAAGTTTCCTTAAATCCGAAATAAATACCAATTATCATTTAAAATAAATACCATTGAAGCAAGATTTGCGGCAAGGATGGAAGCGGCAGCGAGACCCCGGCAGGGTGTTGTGAGACCGGTGAGAAAGGGGCGACAACAGGAGCCCCCTGAAACACCATGGACGAACACACCCTGCCGGGGTTGACTAAAGCGAACAGCCTGGTGCAATTGCTGCAGGCTTGCGCGAAGCATTGCAGCCGCCCCGAAAAATCATTTTATCTTAATATATAAATGTACCATAATCCTTATTTTTATTTATTTTCGCAACATTAATACTTAAAATCATGAAACATCCATTCTTGAATAATTTTTTAGGCATGGTAAGTTCCATTTGACCAATAAAATTCAAAATTATAAACAGATGAACAAAATTTTATTTCCGCTACTAAGCATTTTAGCCCTTTTATTTTTTGGATGTCAGCAACAAAATGGCAGCCATAATTCAGCACAAAAAACCGGAAACCTTAAAGACTCGGTACTAACAATGCCCTACAACAAAATTTTAAAGCCTGCAGGAAAGCAACTGTTTTTTGGAGATTCGGCACTGGAAAACCATGCTTTGGATGTAGCCCTTTCGCCGGATAAAAAAACGGCGGCAGTAGAAGGACGTTATAGTGTTGTTTTTGTCGATGTACCCACAGGAGAAATTGTTTACCGACTGGTTTTAAGGAAGTTCTACAAAGGAAAAGCTATGAACACTTACTCGGGAATAAAATGGTTTACCGACAAAGGACAGCAAAAATTGCTCTGGGGCACGCGTAATAATGTTATGGAGGCGGTTTGGAATGGAAAAACTGCAGAAATTGTAAAAACCTATAATTTCCAACCAAAAAAAGGTGTAAGAGCTTCCATACCAAATGAATCGGTGATACGAAAAGAAAACGGAAAAATGGTGGCCTATACTGTTTTAAACGGTAACGACAGAGTTGTAAAATTTGAACTGGGTACAGGGAAAATAATATGGCAAAAAGCTGTAGGCCTTGCTCCATACGGAATTGTAATGGCAAAAGGAAAACTTTATGTTACCAACTGGTCGGGAGCAGTTCCTCCTCCCAACGCTAAACCTACAGCAGGCATTCCATGGGAAAAAGCATATGTTAACAAATATGGCGCCGTTTCATCAGGAACAGTAAGTGTTTTAAATCCAAAAACCGGAAAAACACTAAAAGAAATAAAAACAGGATTACATCCTAATGCTGTTATATCTTCTCCAAATCAACAATTTGTTTATGTTGCCAATGGAAATGATGACAATATTAGCGTAATAAGTACCAAGACCAACCGGGTAGTAGAAACAATATCAGTACGGTTAAATAAGGAAACAAATCCTTATGTTGGCGATTCTCCCAACGGACTGGCTATTACCAGCAATGGAAAAACATTGTATGTTGCTAACGGAATGGATGATGCATTGGCGGTTATTAAACTAGGAAAAAAATCATCACAGAACAGTAATGTCAATGTTTCTGCTATTACCGGATTTATTCCCACAGCTGCCTATCCCGGTGGTATAAGCCTTTTGAACGATTCTGTTTTATATGTTGCCAACATAGAGGGAATTGGAGCCCGTTTAACATCTCCTAATAAAAACAATCCTGCCTATCGCACTTTTATAAAGGTAAATGGAAAACGTACTTCCACAGCCGGTGCATATAACAGTCACCGTATGATGGCTACAATATCTATTATTCCGGTTCCAGATAACAAACAACTGAAAGCATACACCCAAACAGTAAAAACTACCAACAGACAGGCACGCTTGGCAATGCTGAAGTTATTACCCCGTAAAAATATGAAACCTGTTCCTGTTCCGGAACGGATTGGGGAACCTTCTGTTTTTAAACACGTTATTTATATTATTAAAGAAAACAGAACCTACGATCAGGTGCTGGGAGATATTAAAAAAGGTAATGGCGATCCTTCACTGACAGTTTTCGGAAAGAAAATCACTCCTAATTCGCATAAGCTTGTAAATGATTATGTATTATTGGATAATTACATGGCTTCAGGAAAATGTTCAGCTGAAGGACATGTGTGGACAGATGCATCAATAGTTCCTGATTACATTGAAAAAAATGTGCGAGCATGGTTTAGAAGTTATACTCATGTTTTGTATGATGCTATGGCGTATCCCAAAACAGGTTTTATTTGGGACAATGCTTTGGATCATGGTAAAACAGCAAGGATTTATGGTGAAGCATGTAAACCGGAATGGAAAAGTGGGGAAAAATGGACAGGTGTTTACAATAATTTTATAGCCGGAAAGCCTTTTAAATTTCAAAATATCACTACTATCGACAGGGTACGTGGAATTTTATCCCCTGCCTATCCTGGCTATGACAGTCACAATGTACCGGATGTATTGCGTGCTGCCTCATTTATAAAAGAGTTGAAAGCATTTGAAAAAATGAAAGGCGATGCACTTCCTGAATTAATTGTTATGGCACTTCCTAATGATCATACATCCGGAACTTCGCCGCAACATCCAACACCGCGCGCTATGGTTGCCGATAATGACGTAGCATTGGGCCGTATTGTAGAGGCTGTAAGTAAAAGTCGTTTTTGGAAAAATACTGTTATTTTTGTTACTGAAGATGACTCACAAAACGGATGGGATCATGTGTCGGCATATCGTACTGTAGCAATGGTAATAAGCCCATACAGCAAAACAGGTAAAGTAGTTTCTACAAATTATAACCAAACATCCATGATTCGTACTATTGAACAAATTTTGGGCTTACCGCCAATGAATATTATGGATGCTTCGGCAAAACCTATGTTTGACGTTTTTTCCAATCAACCTGATTTTTCTGCTTATTCACCACTAAAAAATAATATTCCATTAAATGAAATGAATCCTCCACTAAGTGCATTAAAAGGAAACGCAAAAGAATTTGCAAAAGAATCTTTACAAATGGCACAGAAAGGTATTGATGCCGGTGATGACCAGCTATTTAACAGAATATTATGGGAAGCATCAAAAAAAGGAAAACCTTATCCTGAAAAATATTCAGGTAATGAAAAAGACTGGGATGACTAAACCATAGCTTTTAATGGCTGGAAAAGAATAAATTACTTTTTCAGCCGTTAAAAATAAGGTTGTGCTTTTAAAAAGTCTTTTATTTCTTTTGTAAGAGCATCATATTCCAGTAAAAACCCATCATGACCATAATCTGAATGAATCCGGTGTAATATGGCATTAGGTATAAACTTTTCTATTAACATCTGATCTTCTTTTGGGAAAAGCATGTCGGTATCGATAGCGATACCGAGGGTACGGGCTTTTATTTTTAGCAGAGCAGTCTTAAGTCCTCCTCTGTTTCGGCCTACATGATGGCTATCGAAAGCTTTAGAAAGCACATAATAAGAGTAAGCATTAAAGCGCTGCGCTAATTTTTCACCCTGATATTGTTGATATGATACAGCTTTTAGGTTTTCAGAATCATCATCAGGCAGTCTGGGCTGAGTAATATTATAAGCTTTTGCATTACGATAACTTAATAAAGCCATGGCCCTGGCCGCTTTCATTCCTTCTATGCCGCCGAGGGGATTATTTTCGAAAAAACTTTTATCAGCACGAATTGCCATGCGTTGTGTTTCATTCAAAGCAATATTCCATGGTGTTGCCATTACACCGCCGGCAATAATAATCAGATTCCCTATTAATTCCGGTTCCATTATTGCCCATTCTACAGACTGAAAACTGCCGATACTTCCCCCTGTAATAACTTGTATTTTTTTTATTGCCAGGTGTTTTCTAAGTTCTATATGGGCATTCACCATATCTCTAATGGTGATATCCGGAAAATCCTGATACCAGGTATTACCATTTTCGTTTTTTGATAAAGGCCCGGTAGTTCCATAACACGAACCCAACACATTGGCACATACGATAAAATGTTTTTCCGGATCAAAAACTTTACCTGTACCTACGAGGCCGCTCCACCAGTCGGCAACATCCGAATTTGCTGTGAGTGCATGACATATCCAAACCACATTATCACCGGTGGAATTTATTTCACCATAAGTGTGATAAGCAATTTCAACACCGGAGAGTTTTTTACCGCTCTCCAGTGTAAAGTCCTTCTTTAACCTAAAAATTTTCATTTCAGAATTATATTTTATTGAATGCCTGTATAAAATCCTCTTTCAAATCGTCAATATGTTCAATTCCTACTGAAAGCCGTAATAGTGAAGGCCCTATACCTACAGCTTTTAACTCAGCATCACTTAATTGCTGGTGTGTAGTCGAAGCCGGCTGAATAATCAGTGTACGCGTATCTCCAACATTTGCAAGGTGACTTACCAGTTTTAAATTTTCCACAAAACGTTCCGTCGTTTCTTTAGAACCTTTTACAGTAAAACTCAATACCGCTCCGAAACCATGCTGCAGATATTTTTTTGCATTTGCATGTCTCGGATCACCGGGGAGGCCGGGGTAGGAAACATTCTCAACTTTCGGGTGTTCCAAAAGCCATTGTGCCAATGAAAGAGTGTTATCTACCGAACGCTGCACCCTTAACGATAATGTTTCAACACCCTGAAGAATAAGGAAGGCGTTAAAAGGACTAAGTGAAGGTCCGAAATCGCGAAGCCCTTCCACCCTTGCCCTGATAATAAATGAAATATTCCCGAAATCAGAATCTTTACCAAAGACATCGGAGAAAACAAGACCATGATAACCTTCCGAAGGTTCAGAAAACTGCGGGTACTTTCCATTGCCCCAGTCATATTTTCCACCATCAATAATAACTCCTCCGATGCTATTTCCATGCCCTCCAATCCATTTTGTAGCCGATTCAACAACTATATGAGCTCCCCATTCCAGTGGTTTACACAAATAACCACCTGCACCAAAAGTGTTATCCACAATAATTGGAAGGTTATATTTCTCTGCTAACACTGTGAACTTTTCAAAATCAGGAACTTCAAAACTTGGGTTTCCTATGGTTTCCAAGTAGATAGCTTTTGTACTATCATCAATTAATTCTTCAAAACTATCCGGGTTTAAATCTTTGGCAAACCGTGCCTCCACACCCAGTCGTTTAAAAGTTACTTTAAACTGATTATAACTACCTCCATATAAATAAGGGGAAGAAATAAAATTATCTCCCTGTCCCAAAATATTGTTTAATGCTATAAACTGTGCTGAATGTCCTGAAGACACAGCCAAAGCTGCCACTCCTCTTTCCAGGGCCGCCAGCCGTTGTTCCAGCACCTCTGTAGTAGGATTCATTATACGGGTGTATATATTACCAAACTCTTCAAGAGCAAATAATTTTTTCGCATGCTCTGTATTTTTAAAAATATATGATGTAGTCTGATATATAGGTACTGCTCTGGACAAAGAAGATTCGTCGGGAGTATGGCCTGCATGGACCTGTAATGTTTCGTAATGCATAATAATTTATTTTTTAAAAAGTAATGAAATAATTAAATTAGGGAAAACAGAATTTATTTTCCGATTGCAGAAAAGTGGGGACATTTTGTTGTTAAAAGAAAACAAAATATCCCGACAGCATTCGCATACTATTACTTGAAAAGATAAAAAGTAAATTAATATGAAATTTTAATTTTTGACCGGCCGAGATATTAGCCCCTGTTGTTTGTGATTTCATTTTTTTACCGTTTAAATTATAATTCCCTCTCCATTTTGCTGGAGATGGCAGGTATTGGCACCTTTCCAAAAGGCAGGTTGCCGGAGTTTCACTGAGCCTGATCTCTTCACTCCTCTGTATAATTCAAACATTCCCTTAAGGAGTATTTGAACAACGCAACAAAACTATGCAAAAAACTTTTTCATACAATTTTTTATTAAAAAAACATCCAAAAGCTTTATTTACCTGTTTTACATTATTTTATATCATTTAAAAGGCATCTGATTAAATTTTATGGAGTAAATATTATATATTTCTGTTCTGTTTTAAGTAAAGATTTAACAAGTAAATGAACTGCCTTGAAATTATTTTATAAATTTGCTTTTTCAAAAAAATATGGACGCAGCAGTCATTTTCAATTATTTTCCACATCTCAGCGAAACGCAAAGAAATCAATTTATACAGTTGGGAAGCCTCTACGAAGAATGGAACAGTAAGATAAATGTCATTTCCCGTAAGGATATGGCGTCTTTTTACGTCCACCATGTATTGCACTCTTTATCTATTGCTAAATTTGTTTCCTTTAAACCGGGCACACAAATTATGGATGCAGGAACGGGAGGTGGATTTCCGGGTATTCCTATGGCAATTTTATTTCCGGAATCGCGTTTTTTTCTGGTTGACTCTATTGGAAAAAAGATAAAAGTGGTAAATGCCGTTGCCGAATCATTGAAATTAACTAACGTAAAGAGTGAACAAATAAGAATGGAAAAGGTAAATAAAACTTTCGACTTTGTAATAAGCAGAGCCGTTACCGACCTTGAAACATTTAGCAGATGGACATTATATAAAATTCATTCAAGGTCGGTAAATAAAATTCCTAATGGAATTATTTATTTAAAAGGAATTAATATTGATGATGAAATATCAAGAGTAAAAAAAATAAAAGGCGTTAAGGTAAAAACAAAACTTTTATCTGATTTTTTCAAGGAAGATTTTTTTACCAGCAAGCAAATTGTTCATGTATATAAATAATCAGGGTAAAATAATCAGAAGAATAAAAATAAAATGAGCGAAAAAAAACAGTAAAATAATAACACAAAAATGCTGACTCCGAAAAAATGTTTAATTTCGCCCGATTTCCTATTTATGCAATTATTATCTCATTAAAATAAAAAATATGACTGAAGTTATAAGAAAATCGTTAAGAGATTCGGCCAAAGCCCGTTGGGCAGCTATGGTGGTAGTTTCATTGTCCATGTTTGGCGCTTATTTTTTCAATTATGCCATGTCACCGGTAAAACCTATACTGGAAAGTGCACTGGGATGGAATAGTGCTGATTTTGGTATTTATACAGGATCATACGCATGGTTCAATGTATTTTTCCTTATGCTGATTTTCAGCGGAATAATATTGGATAAATTAGGAATACGGTTTACAGGCCTTGCATCAACAGCAATTATGGTAATTGGTACCGGTATTAATTACTGGGCAATTACAAGTGTTTCACCCAGCCTAAACACACATGTTATCTTTTTGGGTGATATTAAAACACAAGTATTACTTTCAGCACTTGGTTTTGCCATTTTCGGTGTTGGTAGCGAAGCAACGGGAATAACTATTTCCAAGGCAATTGTAAAATGGTTTAAAGGAAAAGAAATGGCCCTGGCTATGGGTTTACAAATGTCGATTGCGCGTATTGGAACAGCCCTGGCTTTAATTGTATCACTTCCTCTGGCATTACATTTTAATTACAGTGCACCTATATTACTTGCCTTTATTTTAATGTTGATTGGAGTTCTTGCCTTTATCACCTATACAGTAATGGATAAAAAGCTGGATGCTTCCGAAAAAGACCTGGATCTTCCTGAAGAGGAGCCTTTTAGAATATCTGATATCGTTTCTATTATCAGTAATAAAGCATTCTGGTATATTGCAATTTTATGTGTTTTATTCTATGGAGCCGTTTTCCCATTCTTATTTTATGCTACTGATTTTATGATTAACAAATATCATGTTGCACCAAGATTGGCCGGAATTATTCCGGGGCTATTACCTTTTGGAACCATTTTTCTTACACCTCTTTTTGGAGGAATTTATGATAAAAAAGGTAAAGGTGCAACCATTATGATTATTGGATCCTTGATGCTGATTTTTGTTCATGGTTTACTGGCAGTGCCATTTCTTAATAATTGGATTATAGCTGCAATTCTGGTTGTAATTCTTGGAATTGCTTTTTCTCTGGTACCATCAGCAATGTGGCCTTCCGTACCAAAAATTATTCCTGAAAACAAGCTGGGAACTGCTTATGCTGTTATCTTTTACATTCAAAATATTGGATTAATGTTGATACCGATGTTATTAGGATATGTTTTAACTGCTACTAATCCAAATGTTGCTCCAAATAAAGCTATGATTAAGTCATCGATAGAACAAAGTTTCCGTAAAGCTATTGCAGAGAACCATATAAAGGCTAACGAAAGAGATATTGCAAATGCTGTTGATAAAACCACCGGACGGGTAGTAGATTCAATTGTACATACTACATTTTATGTTGCGAAACCACAAAACGAAGTAAGCTTACCTACTGTTAAAAATGAAATTATAACCAACAACATTAATAATATTCATGTTAACTTAGGCTCTGCAAATACGTTAAAAGGATTAGAGACAAGTTTTACAAGAGCAACATTTAAAGTTTTGGCAAATCAAAAATTAAATATCAGATATAATTATGAATATGACATACTTATATTTACTGCATTAGGAATTTTATCATTTTTATTTGCTCTTTTATTAAAAAGAGAAGACAAGAAGAAAGGATATGGTTTAGAGTTACCTAATATAAAGAAAGAAGAAGGATAATGTCTAATATCCATAAGAAACTTTTAGTAAAATTTTGAAAATAATTAGTATAATTTGTAATTTCACAAAATAAATTAAAAAATTAAAATAATGAGTAAGGACATATTAAATCTGGAGCCTAAAGCTCTCTGGAAAAATTTTTACAGCTTAACACAAATACCCAGGCCATCTAAAAAAGAAGGAAAAGTAATTGAATTTATGAAAAAATTTGGTGAAGATCTGGGGTTAGAAACTGTTGTTGATGAAGTAGGAAATGTAATCATCAGAAAACCGGCTACCAAAGGGAAAGAAAATCTTAAAGGAGTTATCCTGCAAGCTCATCTGGATATGGTGCCACAAAAAAATTCCGATTCAGATCATGACTTTGAAAAAGACCCTATTGACGCATACGTTGATGGCGAATGGGTAACTGCCAAAGGAACAACTTTAGGAGCTGATAATGGTATAGGAGCAGCTGCAGCTATGACTGTTCTTGAGTCAAAAGAAATAGAACATGGACCGGTAGAAGCTTTGTTTACAATTGATGAAGAAACAGGTATGACAGGAGCTGAAGGATTAAAGCCGGGCCTTTTAAAAGGGGATATTCTGTTAAACCTCGACTCCGAAGATGAAGGAGAACTATATATTGGATGTGCAGGCGGAGTTAATACTAATGCAGAAGCTACCTACAAAGAAGAAGATACTCCGGAAAACACCTCTGCTTATCTTGTTTCGGTAAAAGGATTAAAAGGAGGCCACTCAGGATTAGATATTAACCTTGGAAGAGGTAATGCAAATAAAATTATCAATGCTTTACTTTCTACAGCCGCAGAAAAATATGGTTTGAGAGTTGCAAACCTGGAAGGCGGAAATTTAAGGAATGCCATTCCCAGAGAAGCCTTCGCAACTGTTGTTGTTCCCGAAGAAAATAAAAATGATTTTGAAAAATTCGTTACTGAATTTAATGAAATCGTTAAAGACGAGTTTAAAGATGCTGATGCAGGTGTAAATGTAACTGTAAAAGAAACTGATAAACCGGCAAAAGTTATGGAGCCTCAAGCACAATTAAACCTTTTCAAGGCTGTTGCAGATTGCCCCAATGGCGCCATTGCCATGAGTAAAGACCTGGAAGGAATTGTAGAAACATCTACTAACCTGGCAATTGTAAAAGCTAAAGATGGTAAAATAGAAATAGCAACATTACAACGTAGTCTCGCTGAAGAAGGAAAGAATAAACTTGCCGAAGAAGTACGAAATGCATTTACAAATGCAGGTTTGAAAGCTGAAAGTTCAGGAGACTATCCCGGCTGGGAACCAAATCCTGATTCTCCTATTCTTAAAGAAATGAAAGAAGTGTATAATAAAAATTTCGGAAAGGTCCCTGAAGTAAAAGTTATACATGCCGGACTTGAATGTGGACTTCTTGGAAGTGTATACCCTAACTGGGATATGATTTCCTTTGGCCCAACGATTCGCTGGCCTCATTCTCCTGATGAAAAAGTAAATATTGCCACCGTTCAAAAATTTTGGGACTATCTGGTGGAAACATTAAAGGAAATTCCGGTAAAAGAATAAATTACTTGCCTTAGTAAGTAACATCCTAAAATATTTTAGGATGTTACTTATTTTTTAAACTTATTTTTTGCTAAATAAAAAATTTAGTCTATTTTTGCACTCCCAAAATAATTCAGGAAAATGACAAAAAGAACATTTCAACCATCGGTAAGAAAAAGAAAGAATAAACACGGCTTTCGTGAAAGAATGTCAACTGTTAACGGCCGTAAAGTTTTAAAAAGAAGAAGAGCCAAAGGCAGGAAGAAATTATCAGTATCTGACGAACTTAGATAAATTCCATTTATTTTCCTTCTTGGTTTTTATTTATACCGCTTATAATATAAAAAGAGACTTTTCAAATAAGAGAAGCCTCTTTTTTGTGTTGTAGCTCATCCATTATTTTTTAATATATTAACCTTACCTTCTTAAATATTGGAATATTTATTTATAAGCATTTATCTTTTTAATGTGTTTATAATTTTATATTTCATTGGCCACATGGAACTTACCATAATTGAATAATCATTCTCCTTGCCCTGTGAAATAGCAAAAATTTCACAGGGTTAATGTGATTTAATAATTATTCAATCATGGACATTTATATGTTTAAAAACACATCCTGAACAGCATCATTAGCCGCATGGTTATTATTCAAAATCCTCAAAGCGAAACAAAAAAGTTTACTATTAGGAGGCAACCACTTTTTTCCATATTCTTATCCATGCTTTAAATATAAGTAACAATTAACACTTGAAATAGATTCAAATATCTAAAATAAGCCTTTAATCATTCTCGGTAAAAAATATTAAAAATTGTAAATAATAATATAGTATTAAAAAAAATCAAATTTAATTGTACTTTTATTTATTAATGAAAAAAGTAAATAAATTATTAAATTTTATATTAAATTGTTTATCAATTATTTATATATGGATATTAAATACTTTTATTTCACAAAAATTTAATTAAATTTGCTTTTTCCAAAAAATTAAATTCAAAATATTATTTACTTATGTTTAAAGGACACCCAAAAGGATTATACATTGCATTTTTTGCCAATATGGGAGAACGTTTTGGATTCTATACCATGATGGGAATTCTGGTATATTATTTAACTTCTAAATACGGATTAAGCGGCTCTGATGCCGGCATTATTTACAGTGTTTTTTATGGTCTGATTTATGGTCTTGCTCTGGTTGGCGGTATTGTTGCTGACCGTACAAGAAACTACAAAGGAGTTATTTTTATTGGGTTAATTACTATGCTTGCCGGATATTTACTTATGTCAATACCCGGTTTCGGATTAGTTTTCACTTTAATAGCTTTATTTATTATCGCTTTTGGTAATGGCTTGTTTAAAGGGAACCTCCAGGCTGTAGTAGGCCAATTATATGATGATAAAAAGTATTCTCATTTACGGGATTCTGCTTTCAACGTTTTTTACATGGGTATAAATATTGGGGCTTTATATGCTCCATACGCTGCCTCCGGCATTATTGGCTGGTTTATAAAAAAGCAAGGGTTTGAACGTAATGACTTGCTGCCTTCATTAATTCATAAATTAAAAGACGGCATTATCACTACTGATGAGGCTGCCAGTCTCCAGCATTTGGCTGATAAAGTTGCCGGAACACATATTACTGATCTTTCGGTTTTTGCAAAGGACTACCTTGCTGCTTATAGTACCGGATTTAATTATGCTTTTGGCGTAGCTGCCATTACTATGATTTTTTCTTTTGTGGTATATTGGATATTTAAGAATAAACTTCCTGATGTAAAAAAGACCAAAGCCGATGGCACCACAGAAAAAATTCCGGAAATGTCAAAAGAAGAGACACGCCAGAGGATGACAGCTTTATTTTTGGTTTTCGGTGTTGTGATTTTTTTCTGGATGGCTTTTCATCAAAATGGACTTACTATGAGCCTTTTTGCACGTGATTACACAGTTCAATCAGTTAATTCTGGCACATATTTATTATTTAACGTTTGGTCATTAACGGCAATTGTTGCAGGCTTTTATGGACTAATGACTCTATTAAGCAGAGGCACAAAACCATTGGCAAAGTTTATCGGTGGTACTGTATTAACAGGATCTGTCATAGTTGCTTACTTATTATATAAAAGCTTCCCGTCAAAAAATCCATTTTCACCCGAATTATTTCAACCATTTAACCCTGCCTTTATAGTTATTTTAACACCTATTATTCTTGGTATTTTTGCATGGCTTAACAAAAGAAATAAAGAGCCATCAGCACCTCGTAAAATAGGATATGGAATGATTATTACATCTATTGCTTTTACCATTCTTCTAATAGGTTCTTTGGGGCTTACTCCCTTTAGTCAACTTACTCCCGATTCGCCAAGAATTGGTGTTGGCTGGTTAATTGGCACATATTTTACCATGACCATTGCTGAACTTTTCTTAAGTCCTATGGGTATTTCCTTTGTTTCTAAAGTATCTCCACCCAAATACCAAGGATTGATGCAAGGAGGATGGTTAGGTGCAACAGCACTTGGAAATCAGATGTTATGGATTGGTAGTTATTTATACGAAAGAGTTGCAATATGGCAGGTATGGTTAGTTTTTATAATACTTACATTAATAGCAGCAGCATTTATTTTCTCCATTATGAAGAAATTGGAAAAAGTTTCCTGATTCCGGGATATATTTCATATCGGTAATTTAAAAAAAGCAGGGATCAATCCCTGCTTTTTTATCTATTTTTGCTCCATGAATCAAAAAGCAACTACAAAACACCGTTTTAACAGTTATTCTGATTATTTTAAAAAAATATTCGGACAGCGTATTCAGAAAATTACTGTAGATGCAGGATTTACTTGCCCTAACCGCGATGGACTTGTAGGAAGAGGTGGATGCACATATTGCAACAATGATGCTTTTAACCCCTCTTACTGCAATCCTCAAAAAAGTGTTGCTCAACAGGTTGCCGAAGGAATCGAATTTCACAAAGTACGTTATCGCCGGGCTTCACAATATTTGGTTTATTTTCAGGCTTACTCCAACACATATGCAACCTTGGATAAGTTAAAATCGTTATACAGCCAGGCTCTTGCTCAAGAAGGTGTACGCGGCATTGTTATCGGCACCCGTCCCGACTGCATAGATGATGAAAAACTGGATTATCTTCAGCAATTATCAGAAAAATATTACGTAATAGTTGAATACGGAATTGAAAGCATATACGATAGAACACTAGACCTAATCAACAGGAAACATTCCTATCAACAGTCGGAAGATGCTATTAAAGCTACTGCAAAAAGAGGAATACATACAGGAGCCCATATGATTTTCGGTTTACCGGGAGAGACAAGAGAAATGATGATGCAATCAGTGTCAACAATATCACAATTACCATTGACAACCATAAAGTTTCATCAGCTGCAAATAGTTTCAGGAACGGCTATGGCGCGCGACTATAAAAACAATCCGGAAGCATATTCCCTTTTTTCCTTTGATGAGTATATCGATTTTATAATTAGATATACTGAACGCCTTAATCCAAATTTTATAATTGAAAGGTTTGCCGGTGAAGTACCACCACGCTACCTTGCAGGGCCGGGTTGGGGGAATATAAGAAACGACCGCATTAATATCGCCATTGAAAAAGAAATGGTAAAAAGAGATACCTGGCAGGGTAAATATTTTAAACTATGACTGTAAATAATTCATACGAACTATTTAAAGAAAAGAAGGAGCTTCACAATTTAAACGAAAACCGTCCTGTCATTATCGCCGATAATATCATGTCGCCAATGAACGTAGGAGCTATACTGAGGTTGGCAGCAAACATCAACGCAGCAAAGGTTTGGTTCGTTCATAAAAGCGATCCGGGTTTTCGTTTATATAAAATTAAACGAACCTCCTCCGGAGCCAGTGAAAAAGTTGACTGGGAAATTGTCACTCATGATGTATTACCGGAAGTTTTACCGGAAGACTATACTGCTATAGCCATTGAGACCACAGAAGACTCCGAAAATATTTATGACACCAAACTCCCTGAAAAAGTTATTTTTATAGTAGGTAATGAGCGTTACGGAATATCAGATGAAGTATTACAATATGCACATAAAAAGGTTTTCATTCCTGTTCCCGGTGTTATTTCATCATTAAATGTAAGTCATGCATTGGGAATTGGACTTTTTGAATGGTACAGACAGCAAAAATAATCCCTTTTCCTTAACC
>WGGC01000197.1 GCA_015491905.1 Bacteroidales bacterium
AATGAGTTGTGCTCACCCATCCCGGTACAGAGATAAAAGTTACTCCTGAAAGTGAGGCCCCAATCATACCATATGCCACTACAAACCAAGGAGATTGTTTATTTCCGATAAAAAAACTCTGATTATCTGCTTTACGCGATGTAATCCAGGATACTAAAAAAATAAGCCCTGTATAAATTAAAAAAGTAATTAATATAAGTTGAGGGCTCATGGTCATAAGTATTTCAATAGTATTTTCTTAAGTTCTAATAAACCTGATACTCTTAAATCTGCAGCAACATTATCATTCTCTTTTGAAACAAAAATCTTAAACATTCCCAAATTATCAGCAAACTCCATATCAGTTTTAGAATCACCCACCATAATACTTTTACTAAAATCAATTTTCGGAAAATCACCCTTTGCCATTTCTGCCATTTTTACGTCGGGTTTACGGCAGTTATCAGGTTTAAACACTAAATCAGGGCACCAGTAAACAGCATCTATTCTGCCGTGATTTTGTTTCACCATGTTTTCCATATAACTATTTATATCAAGTAACTGGTTTTCCGACATTATCCCTTTACCAATGCCTTGTTGATTAGTAACAACAATTATTTTATCAAAAATTACGGCAAAAAAAGACAGACTTTCTAATACACCCGGAAGGAAATGAAATTCTTTTATGCTCGAAACATAACCATCATAAATCCTCTTATTAATAACACCATCCCTGTCTAGGAAAAGTGTCCAACCGGAATCTATATTTTTTAGAAAATCAATCATAAATTAATGGCGAAAAAGTGTCGTTTCAATTTTTTCGCAAAGAATATGGCCAATTAAAATATGTACTTCTTGTATTCTGGCTGTATTATTTGAGGGTACTTTAATGCACACATCACATAAATCGGCCATGGAACCACCATTACTACCTGTAAGACCTATAGTAATCATTCCTTGTTTTTTTGCTTGTTTTAGGGCGTTAAGCACATTAGCAGAATTACCGGAAGTACTTATTCCCACAAGGATATCCCCTTCCCTGCCGGATGCTTCCACCATACGACTAAATACTTTTGAGTAATCATAATCGTTAGCTACAGCAGTAACGTACGAGGAGTTAACATGCAAGGCTTCAGCATACAATGGTTTTCTGTCAAGTTGAAAACGTGCCGACAGTTCAGCAGCAATATGCTGGGCATCAGCTGCACTGCCACCATTTCCACAAAGCAACATTTTTCCATCCTGGTTAAAACTTTCAATACAGAATTCCCCGGCTGTCTTTATTAATTCCAGTTGTTCAGCATCATTTAAAAAAGACTTTTTAACTTCAATGGAATCTCTAATGGCCCTTTCAATTATTTCCATGATTTTTTAATATTAAATTACCCAAATAATATTTAACACATCCCTAAAAAATGACTTATTTCAAAATAGTTTTAGCATAATTATCCCAGCTCATTTCCTTTGATGTAACAGCTACGTTTTCTCTGTTAATAGGTTTATTAATAGCTTTTTTCATCACTTCTGTCATACTGGCAATATTTTCAGGTTCGGCTAAATAGCCGTTAAATCCATCTTTCACTGTTTCCGTGAAGTGACCAACTTTAGTTGCCAGCATAGGCATTTTAAAATTATATGCAATAGATTCTATTCCTGAAGGAGTAGCCGTTAAATAAAAAAGCATTATATAATCACTAACCTGAAAATATTTATAAACTTCTTCATTAGGAACAAAATCATTTTTTACTACTACATTATCAGCAATTCCTAATTCTTGTATTAATTCCAGAGGATTATAATTTCTTTCATCATCCTGTTTTTTTAAAAGGAGTTTCTTTGCAAGGCCAAATGTAATATTTTTCAGTTTAGTTGACCACTTTTCGTTATTAAGTGTGTTCCAAAACGATTCACCTACTATCAACAAAGAAACATCGTCTCTTTGACGGGAAAGTTCAGCAAAAGCCCTAATAACATTGTGTAATCCCTTATATTTTCTTATAAATCCGAAAAATAAAAAAACATGTTTCTTCAATCCCAATTCTTTTTTGAGATTTTCCACATCAAAATCAGGATGAGCTTTAAACATATCATATACAGGATGAAATAATTTAAGCACTTTTATCCCATTACCAGAATATTCTTTTTCCGGGGAAACAATTTCAAAATTATATTTTGGAAATAACATTTGTAATTCATCAGCTGTTTTCATAGCATGAACAACATAACTATCAGCAAAATTCAATGCTCTTTTCGTGAAAAACATATCGATTTTACTTCCTTCTTTTTGAATAACAAAATGCAGGTCGAACACTACTTCAACACCAGGAATATTTTTTAATTTTTTAGCTATATACCCTAATGGCAGGCCTTGAATTGCAATTGCCCATTGAAAAATAACTTTTTCAGGTTGCAGTTTTCTTATCAGATTAACAGTAGCTTTCCATGTTGCAGGATTATTATAATTTGTAATATAATGCACTTTAATATTTGTTCCGGCAAGCTGGTCTTCCTTACTTTTGCGATCAATAAAATCGCGGGGAATTATTGCAGGGTACTGCTGAGTCCATGAAACGATGTGCACTTCAACATCATTAATTTTGTCGAAAGCTTTTGCCAAAGAAGTATTATAATTAGCTATTCCTCCTTTAAACTGTGGCCCGGGGCCAAAGCAAACAATTTTTTTCATTGATGAAATTTTATTCAATCCTGACAATATTCAAACTTATCAAAGGTTCTTAAGAGCAGCATCATAAACTCTTCGCATTCCCTGTTCCAATGAAATTTTAGGTGTCCACCCAAATTTTTCTTTAACTAAAGAAGGGTCGCCATATCGTGATTGAACACCAACAGGCTTATCCAACAATGGTTTAATGGTAGGGTTATATCCGGCAAAAGAAGTAAATACCTTTATTAATTCGAGAAACGTTGTTAATTTTCCGGAACCTATGTTATATGCCGACCCATCACTTACCTTATCCATTAGAATTTCAATCAGATCTAAAATATCATCAATGTGAACAAAATCTCTACCTTGTTTGCCGCTTCCCCATACTTCAAAAGGATTTTCTTTTTTAGCAGCACGCAAAGCTATTGCAGGAACAGGATAAGAAGTCTCCTGATCTTCACCATAGCCTGAAAAAGGGCGGATACATACAATAGAAATACCATAATGACTGGCGGCAATCCGGGCAAGAAATTCTCCTGTAAGTTTTGTCCAGCCATAAGTCATATCAGGAGTTCCGAGATTTTTATTAAAATCTATATCACTTTCTTTTAATGCTAAAGCACCTTCAACATTTTGCAAACTGGTAGGATAGGCAGCACTGGAACTAGGGTAAAGAACCCTTTTAGGTTTATGCCGCGTAATCCAATAAAAAAACTCTGAATCAATACTTAGGTCCAGCCCAACCATCATTGGATCACCATCAATCTTCATTCTTCCACCAACAATAGCAGCAAAATGATACACATCGTGAAAAGTATCAAATTCCAAATCATAAGTTTCCTGTATATGCTTTGGGTTCTGTCGTAGATTAAAGAGAAAGTCACGAAAATCACCCTTCCAAAAAAGGATTCTTTCATCGACACCAAAAATTTCCAAATCTTTATATTTTTTAACTGATTTATCTTGCAACCACTCATCAGGATGGCGACCTATAGACAAATCATCAACTACAAATATCTTATCCTTAGTGGTTTTTAATAATCTTTTAACCATATTACGACCTACGAATCCGCAACCACCGGAAACTAAATGTATTTTCATTATATTATTATTTTTGAGTTAATTATTATCAGAATAAAAGGATTGATATATCAATAATATTAATTTGCTTTAAAATTGATATATTTTTTAATATGATGATGATTCAGGCTTTTTGAACTACGAGAAATCATTTCACCAAGAAAACCTGCCATAAATAATTGTGTTCCCAGAATCATCGACAACAAGCCAAAGTAAAATAAGGGTCTGTCAGTCATTTTATAAACATCCATGAAGATTTTAGCATATACCAGATATCCGGCAATTACAAAACCAATAAAGAATAATAGAGATCCCAGGAACCCAAAAAAATGCATTGGACGTTGGCTAAAACGGGAAGTAAAAGTAATAGTAAGCAAATCAAGATATCCTTTTACAAATCGATCTATACCAAATTTTGTAACACCATATTTCCTTTCATGATGTTGAACAACTTTCTCGCCAATTTTGGTAAATCCTGCCCATTTTGCAATAACAGGAATATAGCGGTGCATTTCTCCATATACCTCAATAGACTTGACTACATCATAACTGTAGGATTTTAAGCCGCAATTAAAATCATGTAATTTAATTCCGGAAAGGACACGGGTAGTATAATTAAAGAATTTGGAAGGTATTGTTTTTGAAATAGGATCATAACGCTTTTTTTTCCAACCGGAAACCATGTCATATCCATCTTCTTTAATCATTCTGTATAGTTCCGGAATTTCTTCAGGACTATCCTGCAAATCGGCATCCATAGTAATAACTACATCTCCCGATACCATTTTAAAACCTTCGTTTAATGCAGCAGATTTTCCATAATTTCTTAAAAACCTAATTCCTTTTACATGATTATTTTTAGCAGCAAGTTTTTCCACTACCTCCCACGAATTATCATTAGACCCGTCATCAACATATATAATTTCATATGTAAAATGATTGGATTTCATTACCTGTACTATCCAGTCATTCAATTCTTTTAATGATTCGTCCTCATTAAATAAAGGAACAACAACAGAAATATCCATTTAATTTATATTACCTAAGCAATTGATTTATCTTCTCGCTTGGCAAAAATAGCAATAATAAGGGAAAATAAGATGCCTAATACTAAGTTAGAAATAAATTGCATAATTGCACTAATTCCGGGACGAGCAAACATTTTAACCATTGCGAGGCCTTTGTCAAGTTGCTCATCACTAATATCAGGATTGGCAGCAAGCATTTTTTCCTGAGCTTGAGATACTGCATTTTCAAGAACTCCGGTATTGATATATTTTAAATAGAAAAAAGCGAAAATTCCAAGTAAGATAGCCGCCCATAAGGAAACCCAGAAACCAGAACCAAAAGCCTTTCCATAACTCATGGTACCGTCAAGATACTTATCTCTAACATTTACCATTGCCCAATAAATACCTATTATAAAAATCAGATAATTAACAACACCCCAGTAAGATTGTTGTTTAACACCCAACAGGTAAATAATAAGCGTAAAAATAATCATTGCAAGGCCTGTAAGAATGCCAAACTGAAAGGAAGGCATAAATGTTGATTTCTTTTCCATAAATAAATTTATTTAATTAATGCAGTAAAAATAAAAAAAAATTGCTTTGAAAGAAAAAAAACATTTGTACTTTTGCAGTGGGTAAGTCTTATACGACCAGCTCCTGCTGAATTCCCCCAGGCCCGGAAGGGAGCAAGGGTAAGCGGTTGTAGCGGTGCGATATAAGTAGCTTACCCATTTTTTATTTACCCAACAATTTCTTAAATTAGCATTCTTTTAAAATTAAAATTCTATGATATTAAAAATATTTGCAGAAAATCCGGCTTCGAGGCATATAAAAAAACTAACTGAAGCCTTTAACGAAGGGGAAGTAATAATTTTACCTACAGATACAGTTTACGCTTTAGCAGGTGATTTATATCAACCTAAAGTATTTGAAAAAATGGAACTTATTAAAGGAGGCAGAAAAGCAAAGAAGGATTTTTCCATTATAGTTAGCAATATAAGTATGCTTTCAGAATACACAAAACCACTTGACAATTCCATATTCAGGTTAATAAAAAGAAATACTCCCGGAGCTTTTACTTTTATTCTGGAGGCAAACAGTTCGGTTCCTAAACTGTTTCAAAGTAAAAAGAAAACCATCGGTATACGAATTCCAGATAATAAACTACTTACCGAAATTGTCGATAATTTAGGACATCCACTGGTTACCACCTCAATTCATGATGATGACATTATTGTTGACTATACAACTGACCCCCATTTAATACATGATAAATATGCAAAAAAAGTTGCTTGGGTAGTTGACGGTGGAACAGGAAAAAATGAAGGTTCTACAATTGTGGATTGTACTGGTTCAGAACCTGTTATTTTGCGACAAGGAATAGGAGTGCTAAAAGATTAATTTTTTTTTACCTTAAAAGTTTGTATTTTTAAAAAAAGTAGTATTTTTGCGCCTCCTAAACATAACAAATGATTCGTTAGCTCAGCAGGTAGAGCATCTGCCTTTTAAGCAGAGGGTCCGGAGTTCGAGCCTCCGACGAATCACAAAAAAAGATTGTCCTTTACAGGCAATCTTTTTTTTATCATTAACTTCCAGAGAAAATATTATAAATTAGTGAAATGTCATTAGGCATACTGATATAACACTTCATAAGACCATTGAAATTGAATGTGTTTTCAGATAAAAAACTAACATTTATCACTCCAGGGTGAATGTTGGATGAAAATAAAATAGTCCGGCTCAAAAGAACCGGACTATTTTTATCATTTCCTTAAAAAAGTTACTTTTGCTGGCCAATACCTTGATTGTCCATAGCAATAGCGCTTTTTTCTACGGTCATCTTAATACCATTTCCAACCTCAATAACGACTTGTGTTTCACGAACCTCAACAATTTTTCCGTGTATGCCACCAATAGTTACAACTTTATCTCCCTTTTTTAATGCTTCCCGGAATTTTTTTTGTTGCTTATTCTTTTTACTTTGCGGCATAATAAAAAAGAAATAAAACACTAGCAGAATTAACAACAAAGGAAGTAACTGCATCCATGTACTTTGTTCTTTTGGAGCAGCTTGTAATAATACAAATAGAGTACTCATTTTTAAATTTAATTTAATTATTAATTATAAACTTTAATTATTTTCGGGAATATTTACATTGGCTTTAACCGTTAACACCAAATCCTTGGGATTAGTATTAGCATGAATTAGTATTTTTTTATTTTGGAACCCTTCTTTATAGGCACTATTAAATACAACTTTAATAACACCATTTTTTCCTGGTTCAATAGGCATTTTCGGAAAATCCGTCACTGTGCATCCGCATGTAGTACGGACAGAAGATATCAACAAGGGAGCATTTCCCGTATTTTTAAAAACGAAATCATATTTGGCAATTTCACCTTGTGTCATTTTACCAAAATTATGAACTGTTTGCTCAAAAGTCATTACCGGGACGGCTTTTTTATTTTTAACATTCTGAATATTTTTTACTGTATTGGATTGCTTATTTTTTTCATGTGTTTGACTCTGACAACCCCAAAAGGAAATCCCAATAACTATAAATATCACAAACAGAATACGTTTCATTGTCTAATTATAAATGATTAAATATATACAATTTCACAAATAAAATAATTAAATGTAGAATTGATAAAATATATGTTTCAAAATATTAACATTTAATTTCCGGCAAAGATAGTAAGAGAACCTTTATAAACCACTTTTTTATCTTTAAACCCCTGACATTTTAAAACATAATAATATGTTCCATCAGGCAGTCCTCCACCATTCCAGTCATTTTTATAATTTTTGCTATCCAGTAAAATTTTTCCCCAACGATTAAAAATAATAAGTTCTGTCTTTTCATAATACTTATTCAATGGCTGGTCAGAACCTTTTATTCCAATAACAAAATAATCGTTTATACCATCTCCATTAGGTGTAATAACATTTGGAATAAATAATTTTACCGGCAAAACATTTACTGAATGTATATAAACAGTGTCGCATCCCTGAGGATTGAAAGCATGAAGAAAAACCCTATATTGCCCTACTGAAGGAAAAGTATACCTTAAAACAGGTGTTTCATAGGTGTTGGCATCTCCATCTAATTCCCACACACTATTTAAAACTTTAACACTATCACCCGGCAGGTTAATAAAAGAAAATTTAACATGAGGATTTTGAACATAAACTGTGTCCGGTTGCTGAATAATTTTAAGTAGAGGATTAGCAAAAGCTTTTGTAAAATACTTTTTTGTAGCCGAACATCCATTTGGATCGATTACTTTAACCGTATAATACTGATGGGCACTTAAGCCAACTGCCATGGAGGGATTTCCGGGAGAAATATTTTCTGACGGCAACTGCCATAAGTATTGATAATCACTTGAAGAGTAAGCTCCTGATGCAATAGCTTTTACCTGTGCAGTACGTCCATTTGCTAAATCAGGATTTGAACAAGTTAATTTTGTTTGCTGAAAATCAATATTAATTTTCGAGGAAACAGACACATGAAAAGGACTGCTTGTACATGTTAAGCCAGTTTTAACATCAGTAGCTGTTACTGAAAAATCAGCAGGAGATGTCAATTTTACATCAATAACAGAAGTGGTATCACCAGTATTCCAACGATAAGAATAACCAGATAAAGAGGGAACTCTTAACTGGAAATAAGTATCATAACAAACAGGTAAAGTGTGATTTATTGAAATTGAGCAAGGGGATTGTCCATTTGCGGATTCTACACTTGTCATTGACAATATTAAAAATGTAACTAAAGTAAATACAATATACTTTTTAATAAAATTTATATTAATACTATCTGCTATTTTCATCTGTTTATAATTTTGTATTTCATTGGCCAGATGGAACTTACCATGATTGAATAATCATTATTATGTGTGTATTTTATGATTAATAAAATTCATGATCGTTTTACCCTACTTAAATATTTGTGTATTTCTAGAACTGACCCGAATCAAGCATAACCAAAGTACAATGTTCAATAACATCGATTCCCGACTCCACAGCAAGCTGTTCTAATTCAGCATTCTCAGTACCGGGATTAAATATTATCCTTTTAGGTTTTAAATCTAAAATATACTTATAATACGACACTTGACGGCCAGGCCCAATATATAATGTAACAGTATGAATATTACTGAATTCGGGTAAACCGGTTTTAAAAATAACATCAGACACTTTTCCACCACGTAAGGCAATAGCCTCTACAGAAATATTATTATTCCTTAATTTACGTATAGCAATATTTGAATACCTATCAGGTTTTTCACTTGCTCCGATAACTAATGTTTTCTTAATTTCTTTCATATTCCTGCTACAAATAAACAAAAAAACTTCATACCTTAGCACAATTAAACTTGATAAACTCATAAATACCTGAAATACCAACAATGTCATTATGACAGCTGTTTTTATTTTTAACTGTCATAATTTCAGTTTATTAATTAAACTACACATCGGCTCGAATTTTGATTAACGCTGAACAAAGAATAAAAATTTAGGAGGAAAAGATATGAATTTAAATCAATTTACAATAAAATCGCAAGAGGCTTTACAAAGAGCCCAGGAAATAGCCGGGGAAAAAGGTCAGCAAGCTATAGAGAGCATTCATTTATTAAAAGGGATACTAGAAGTAGATGAAAATGCTACTCCATTTCTTTTAAAAAAGTTAAATGTGGATTTCCCGGTTTTTTCAAAGGCAGTGGACAGGATTATAGATTCATTGCCAAAAGTTTCGGGAGGGCAACCATATTTATCAAATGATGCTAATCAGGTATTACAAAAAGCAAAAACATATTTACCTGAATTTAAAGATGAATTTGTATCCGTTGAACATCTTTTATTGGCAATTTTAGATGTAAAGAGTACAGCATCTGATTTGCTTAAGGATAACGGCATTAACAAAAAAGCACTGATATTAGCCATTAAAGATTTAAGAAAGGGATCTACAGTTAATAGTCCAAGCGCAGAAGACCAATATAATGCTTTAAACAGGTATGCAAAAAACCTGAATGAAATGGCAGCAAGCGGCAAATTAGACCCTGTGATCGGCAGAGATGATGAGATAAGAAGAGTATTACAGATATTAACACGAAGGACAAAAAACAATCCTATTTTAATAGGAGAACCAGGTGTTGGGAAAACCGCAATAGTAGAAGGGTTAGCACATAGAATAATACAAGGAGATGTTCCTGAAAATTTAAAAACCAAAAAGATTTTCTCATTAGATATGGGCTCATTAATTGCCGGGGCTAAATATAAAGGAGAGTTTGAAGAAAGGTTAAAAGCTGTAGTAAAAGAAGTAATTGAAGCCAGCGGCGAAATCATCCTTTTCATAGATGAAATACATACTCTTGTTGGAGCAGGTAAATCAGAGGGAGCTATGGATGCTGCAAATATTTTAAAACCTGCTTTAGCACGTGGTGAATTAAGAGCCATTGGAGCAACAACATTAAAAGAATATCAAAAGTATTTTGAAAAAGATAAAGCTTTAGAACGTCGTTTTCAACTGGTAATGGTTGACGAGCCTGACACTCAATCTGCAATATCAATTTTAAGGGGATTAAAAGAAAGATATGAAAATCATCATAAAGTAAGAATATTAGATGAAGCTATTATATCAGCGGTTGAGTTGTCGCAACGATACATCACCGACAGGTTTCTGCCGGATAAAGCTATTGACTTAATTGATGAAGCGGCTGCAAAATTGCGGTTGGAAATAAACTCGTTACCTGAAGAACTTGAAACAGTAGAAAGAAAAATTCGCCAGTTAGAGATTGAAAAAGAAGCTATTAAGAGAGAAAAAGACAAAACAAAGCTAGGTCATATAAATGAAGAATTAGCAAATTTAAATGAAAAAAGAAATGATTTACAAGCTAAATGGCGAGCTGAAAAAGAATTAGTTGATCAAATTCAGCAGGCTAAACAACAAATTGAAGATTATAAACTTGAAGCCGATCGTGCAGAACGAGATGGAGATTTCGGAAAAGTAGCTGAAATAAGATATGGCAAAATTCAAAAAACAGAAACTAGAATTGCTGAACTACAAAAGGAACTTAAAATACTACAAGGAGATAAGCCAATAATTAATGAAGAAGTTACCGCTGAAGAAATTGCTGAAGTAGTTTCTAAGTGGACAGGAATTCCGGTAAGCAGAATGCTTCAAAGTGAAAGAGAAAAGTTACTACATTTAGAAGAAGAGCTACATAAACGTGTTGTTGGCCAAGATGATGCAATACAAGCTATCGCTGATGCAATACGTAGAAGTCGTGCAGGATTACAAGATGACAAAAGGCCAATCGGTTCATTTATTTTCCTGGGGACGACAGGAGTTGGAAAAACAGAACTTGCCAAAGCGCTGGCAGAATTTCTTTTCAACAATGAAAATTCAATGGTACGTATAGATATGTCAGAATATCAGGAAAGGCATTCTGTTTCCAGGTTGGTAGGAGCGCCTCCGGGATATGTAGGCTATGAAGAAAGCGGTCAGTTAACGGAAGCTGTAAGAAGAAAACCTTATTCAGTTGTTTTACTGGATGAAATTGAAAAAGCTCATCCTGACGTATTTAATATTTTGCTACAAGTACTTGATGATGGCAGGTTAACTGATAATAAAGGTCGTGTTGTGGATTTTAAAAACACAATTATTATTATGACCTCAAATATTGGATCGCACCTAATTCAGGAAAATTTCAGTAAAATGAATAGTGCAAACGAAGAGGAAGTTGTTGATAAAACCAGAAATGAAGTGTTTGAACTGTTGAAAAAAACAATACGTCCGGAATTTCTAAATCGTATTGATGAAATCATAATGTTTAAACCATTATCCAGAAAAGAAATTAATGGCATTGTCAGGTTACAATTTGAACATGTAAAACAAATGCTTCATAAAAATAACATTGAATTACAAATAACTGAAGATGCTATTAATGAATTGGCAGAAATGGGTTATGATCCTCAGTTTGGAGCACGTCCTTTAAAACGGGTGATCCAAAGAGAAATTTTGAATGAATTATCAAAAATGATATTAGCAGGAAAAGTAAATGCTGAAAAACCTATTAAAATAGATGTAAGAGGTGATCATTTCATCTTTGAAAACTAATTTCATCAAAACACTAAAGAAAGGACACTTTTATGAAAAAGGTGTCCTTTTTTTTGATTATAAGATTATCAAGAAATTATATAATGATCATAAAATGAAAAAATATTTATTTTAATTAATAAAATAAGACAGGATTCAGATCAGATAAACAATAAATTCAGCACCAATACCTATAACAAAAATCCACAATATATTCATCTTAAAATAACGAACTAAAACAAAACTACCAACTGCCCAAATAAATAAAAGTGGTGATTTAAGGCTTACTTCGCCAAGGCTGAGAAGTACCCAGGCCAACATCCCCGTAAAAGCACCCATTATTCCAGTAATAGCCCTACGAATCCAGATATTTCCTTTGATTTTATCATAAATTTCAGAAACTATTAAGGTATAGAAGAAAGAAGGAAAAAACATACCAAAGGTTGCTATAACACTACCCCATATTCCTGATATTTTATAACCAATGAATGTTGAAGTAATTAAAAAAGGTCCGGGGGTTATCTGACCAAAAGCAATACCATCGGTAAATTCTTGCATTGTTAACCAATGATGAGAAATAACTGCTGTTTGTTGCAACAGTGGCATAATAGTGTAGCCATTACCAAATGCAACAGCACCTATTTTAAACATTGAAAATAGTAACTGACCATTTTTGGTATGAGTAACAAGTCCCAATATAAAAATCAATATAAAAACTACTCCGGTGGCAATTATTCCAATTATTCTATTTGATAATTTTCCGGGCATTTGCTTAGATACTGTTTCCGGTAATTCTTGTTGGCGATTTTTATTCTCATCTTCTTTTTTTATTAAAACACTAAATAATATTTGTAATACAACAGCTATTAATATTATAAATAAAGCATTTAAATGAAACAGTAACATTAGAAAAGAAATTCCTGCAATTGTAGCAGCCATATAATTTTTTATATAACGAGCCCCAAAATCCAGGAAAACATGTAATACTATACCAACTACCATTGCTTCCAATGCCAGAAACAATGGTTTTACCCAATCTGCAGAGCCATAAGAAAAATATATCCATGACAACCCCAGCATAAGCAAATAGGAAGGCAAAAGAAAAGCCAGCGTTGCCAGTAAACTCCCCCAGAATCCTTTCAATTTATAAGAACAATATATTCCTAAATTGTACATTATAGGGCCGGGATATAACTGAACCATGGCAATTCCCTCATCAACTTCTTTTTGCGAAAGCCATTTCTTTACAATAAACAAATCTTTCACCTGCTGAAGCACAGCCATACCAAAAGCAGTAAAACCTATTTTTAAAAATGATGTTACCAGATTAAAAAGGGAAGGCTTTAGGTTTTTTTCCGTCATACAAATATTATTTAATTCTATTTTATTAAAGTCCAAATTTACATAAGAATACTTATAAACATTTTATTTATACTGTATTTGAACAAATAAAACAAGTACCACAAGCAATTAGCCGCTAATTTAAATAATAAATGTATATTTCCTTTTAAAATATAATTTCTATTTATGTCCCGGTATTCGGTTTGAAACAGGGTTTTTATATTTTAAAGGGATTTCCGGGAGGTTACTTTGCCCGGAAGCTTTCAAATGTTGAATATATTTAATAACGCCAAGCCATTCAGTTCCAATTTGAATTCCTTCTTTACTCTTATCAAAATCGATAAGTGCATTTTTCATGTTATGAACCGGCTGTCCATTTTTAAATTTTGGGACAACACTTACCAGGCCAAAACTAAGTTTTTTTACTCTGCCTATAAAGCCAAGTAAATATGTATCTGCTGTTAAGCTGTACAATTTTGGGTTTTTCTTTGAAAAATCCACAGGTTTACCATTGAGAGTAATTTTATAAACTTTTGTCAACATTAATTTTTTAGGGTTATAGTAAACTTTTATTCCTGAAGCAAAAACATAACTATCATCTCCTTTAGAGAGTAAAAGTACTTCCATCAAATTTTTCAATTCGTGCCCTGTGATATAAATCCTTGCAAGCGGGTAGCCCATTAAACTATCGTTTCCCCAGCCCAGCGGCAGCACTCTAAACACATCGGGAAGAGATACAATTCCTGTTTTACCTTTTAAAATACTATATCTGATAACACCAGAGGCCAGTAATTCCACATCGGTACCTCCTCCATATTCATTCACATAATTTCTTATAGCATCTGTAAGAAAAGGGCCTAAATCGGTATATTGATAACCTTTAATACTATGCTTTGGTAAATTGAATAATGTTTTAGCAACAGAGTCGCTGTAAACAAGATCAAGAGGTTTTAAGATTTTTTTATTAATAACATCCTCGATATAATTATTAACAGCGGTATTAATTTCAGGGTCTCCCTTAATTTTATCATCAATGGGGATAAGTTTATAATCATAACTGACGATTTTTCCATCTTTAATATTTAGGTCGAATTTTCCCAGATTGTGCAAGTAAGCACCCGTTTGAACCACTAAAGTATTACCTACTTTAAAGGGTTTGGGAACTACAACATGAGTATGAGCACTAATAATAATATCGATATCCTTAACTTTTTTTGCCAGTTTAATATCCTCTCCATAAAGACCTTTTTCACCGTCGGGATGTTCTTTGGTAGAAACAGGAGCAATAAGGCCATGAATATACCTGAACTTACCTTTAGGATATTCTCCGCTATGCGACAAGCAAATAACCAGATCTACATGTTTTTCTTTTTTAAGCATTCTGGCCATATTTCTGGCGGTTTTTATTTGATTTTCGGCAACAACAGGTGCTTTATTAGGAGCTACTTCAGCAGCATTTTTTCCTAATATTCCAATAAACCCAATTTTAACTCCTTTTATAGTAACAATTTTATATGGTAATATTGTTTCATTAAGAAACAATTCCTCAAATTTATCATCTCGAGAAGAATTCGGGTCAGGAAGCAAATTAGAGGCAATAATTTGCGGTAATCCACCATTTTTTTTAGCAGCAATAATTGCTTCAGCCAGAGGATTGGGGCCATAGTCGAATTCATGGTTTCCGATAGTTGTAAAATCGAAGCCCATTTTTTTCATTAAAGCCAGCTGAAAACCCGGCCGGGGAGCCACCGGATTAAACAAAGAACCCATAAAAAAATCACCGGCATCCAATATTAATGTACCGTTTGGATTTTTTGCTTTTTCTTGTTTCAGTAATGTCGAAAGTCGTGCAAAACCACCAAGCACAATACTTCCATTATTCACAACCAAAGGGGTGTAATCAGCCTGAGGCCCATCACCATTAATTTTAGAGTGAATATCATTTGTATGTAAGATAGTGATTTTTTGAGCATTCAATATGCCTGTCGATGCAAATAAAAAGATAGCCAGGATAAAAAGTTTAAATGTTTTCATGTGTTAATAATTTTATATTTCATTGATCACATGGAACTTACCATAATTAAATAATCATTTTCCTTACCCTGTGAAATACCAAGAATTTCACAGGGTGAATGTGATTTAATAATTATTCAATCATGGACGTTTCATTTTTTCAATTTAATAGATAAACAAAATAATTTACTGATAATCTTAGAGATTCAAATTTATAAAATAATTTAAATAAAATACAGAAATAAAATATTTTTGTTTAGAAGTGCGATAGGGATGGCAGTGGAAAGCCCGGAAAGCAAAAGATGATGGAGGGTACCGTTTACGGAGCGACAAAG
>WGGC01000198.1 GCA_015491905.1 Bacteroidales bacterium
AAAGATATTAACTGTTGGAGCATGTTTAACCTGTCATAAGGAAACATCAAAAGTAATGCAACGAAGTTTAAATAATTTTAGTTTAGCATTAAGAAACAGAACTTCCAAATGTATTCTCCCCGACTGGAACAAATAAAAAAACTGCAGAATCCGGAAAAAATTCTGCAGTTTAATATTTATAACGAGTTTTACTTTTTATTTTCCTTCCAGCTTTTTTATTTGCTCATTAAACCCATTAGTTATCTTTTTAGATAATTTGTACTGTTTATATTCACTTGTAAGTTTTGCCATTTGCTGCAAAGAAGCAAGTGCTTCACGAATATTATTAGTATAATATTCAAGAAAACGGGCTTTTAGTGAGTCGTAATAATCAAGGTCTTGCATATATCTTGTATATATTTTCTCTATTACCTCATTTCCTCTTTTTATATCACCTGATTTATAATAAAGCAGAGCCCACTGAATAGTAAAATAGCTAAATGGAAATTTTTTATTAGGGAAGAAGTATATACCTTTATTAAGTACCTGTACAGCCGAATCATAGCGATGTGCATTAACCAATGAGGAAGCAAGTCGCACATAAGCCTGTTTTGCTAAAGTAGATTCTCTAAAGCTTTCTCTGTCAACATGAACATGTGGCATATTTAATCTACCCCAACGAATATTCGGATTCATTAAAATCCGGTATGAATCATTCATATTCACCCCGCCAATTCCCTGGTAATAATCTGGTGCGGGAACAGGAATAAACCTGTACACAACACCTTCCATTTGACAATATTTATCCACATTAAGCACTTTGCTTACACTACCCGGATTAGCAAAATAAATGGGTCGTTTCCAATTATTTGTAGCAATTAAATCAAGTAACATAATATCACTTCTATACAAATAACTTTGTCTTATCTTCCAATGTATTTCTTTAACAATTTTCCCTGCATCTTTTACAGGGACTGTTCCTGAATTTACAACTGCAGCAGAATCAATTTTCAAATACAAATCACGACTAGGCATATAATCAATATATTTTCCTGCCTGCAGGGGTATTTTCGTCCTCGAATCATCATCTTTAATAAAGGCAATAGCATCTTTTAAAGAAACCTCACCTTTTACCATAGGATAAACAGGAATTGCATTCATCATTCCTCTTTCGTATTTAGCATCAGGAATGGAAAGTGGTAAAGGAGCTGAATTATATTCCTGCTTAAACATTTGGTCAACATACCAGGCTCCTGATGCGAGCATATAATTTACAACTCTAACATCTGTTCTTATTCCTTCCACTTCCTGAGCATACCATAATGGGAAGGTGTCATTATCACCGTTGGTGAATAAAATAGCGTTAGGAGCGCATGATTCCAAATAATTAACAGCAAAATCACGTGTTGCATATTTTCCTGCTCTATCATGTGAATTCCAATCTTCCTTAGCCATATTAGCCGGAACGAGTATCAAACTTATAATGGTAACAGCAAGAGCTACCAGGTGCTTTTTTTTGAAATATTTTTCAAATTTTTCATATAGCCACAAAATACCAAAGCCAATCCATATTGCAAATGCATAAAAAGACCCGGCATAAGCATAATCTCGTTCACGAGGCTGCAGAGGAGTTTGATTCAGGTAAATTGTTATAGCAATACCTGTCATAAAAAACAAAACAAAAACAACCCATGTATCTTTCTTATTTTTAGTCCAATGAAATATTAGTCCCAGCAAACCTAAAATTAAAGGTAAAAAGTAATAAGCTGCATGAGCAGGATTTCGCATACTTGGTGGTAAATCTTTTTGGTTCCCAAGTCTGGCACTATCAATAAAATTGATACCGCTAATCCAATTACCATGATCAATTTCTCCTTGACCTTCAATATTATTTTGCCTACCAACAAAGTTCCACATAAAATAACGCCAATACATCCAACCAAGCTGATAAGTGAAGAAAAATTTAAGGTTAGTGCTAAAACTAGGCTTTATAATTGTCTTTGTTTTTCCATTTCCCATATCCACCTGTATAGGCGTTCCATTTTTACCACCGTACCTTTCGCTTTGATAAATTTTAATGTATCCTGGTTTTTGACCATTCCACATTCTGGGAAAAATTGTTTCAAATCTGGGGTCATAAACAGGAATGGTACCCTTACGGTCATCAATAATAACATACTTTTTTAATTTATCATCTCTTTTATAAACAGGGGTACCATTTTTTCTGCCAATTTCAGGAGCATCATAATATTGACCATAAAGCAAAGGCCATGTTCCATATTGTTCTCTATTGAGATAAGACAAAAGACTAACAGCATTATTAGGGTCATTTTCATTAATTGGGGTATCAGCATTTGCTCTGATTACCAGCATTAAAAAAGAAGAATATCCTATTAAAATAAAAGTAAGTGCCAGCAATGAGGTATTCCAAACTACTTTTCCTTTTTTTCGGGAATAATAAATACCCCAAACTAGCAACCCTATTAAAACAGCAAAGTAGAAAATCGTACCTGTATTAAATGGAAGGCCCATATCATTAACAAAAAACAGTTCCGTTTGACCGGCAAGATTAACAGTTTGCGGAATAATAATATACATTATTGTTGCCAAAATAGCCAATGCAATTAGTCCTGAAAAAATAAAACCTTTCCACGAAAATTTATATTTTTTAAAATAATAAACATATACTATAGCAGGAATTGTCAGCAGGTTAAGCATATGTACGCCGATTGCTAATCCGGTTAGATATGCAATAAAAATAATCCAACGAAACCCATTTCTTTTATCTGCCACCTCTTCCCAACGCAATATTGACCAAAATGTTAAAGCCGTAAAGAAAGAAGACATGGCATACACTTCACCTTCTTCAGCCGAAAACCAAAAAGAATCAGTAAAAGTATATGCTAATGCACCAATTACTCCTGCACCTATAACTGCCCATAATTGCCCCTTAGACATTACACTTTCAGAATTTTTAAGGTATAACTTCTTACCAAGAAGAGTAATAGTCCAAAAAAGAAATAAAATAGTAAAAGCACTGGACAAAGCAGACATAATATTTACCATTTTTGCAACATGTGCTACGTTACCAAAAGCAAATAAAGAAAAGAATCGTCCGAGCATTTGAAAAAGTGGTGCTCCCGGAGGATGGCCTACCTGCAATTTATATGCAGTAGCAATATACTCTCCACAATCCCACCAACTGGCGGTAGGTTCAATAGTTGACAAATAAACAAAAGCAGCAATGGCAAATACAAACCATCCCACCCAATTATTTAACTTTTTAAATGAATTCATTATTTCAGTAATTAAATTACACCACTTATTAGGGTGCGAATTTAGAAATTTTGCTTGTACAAGTTAAATTTTTTGAATTTTTAAATTTGTCTTATGCATTTTTAAAAAAATTTGTACATTTGCACCCCGATTGTCCGATGGTGTAATGGCAGCACTGCAGATTTTGATTCTGCCTGTCCAGGTTCGAGTCCTGGTCGGACAACAAAAGTAGGATGTAGAAGAATTGGAGGGGACGGAAAGTCCCCTCTTTTATTAAACTTATGATAGAAAAAGAAACAATAGAAAAGCTTGTTAACAATGTACTGGATGATTCCAGACTGTTTTTAATTGATATCAAAATAAAAAATGAAAATGTTATCAAAGTAATAATAGATGGAGATGACGGAGTTACCATTCAGGATTGCGTTGATATAAGCAGAGGAATAGAAAATAATCTCGACAGAGAAAAAGAAGATTATGAACTATCTGTTTTATCAAGTGGACTGGAACAGCCTTTTTCCATGCTAAGACAATATAAAAAATATATCGGCAAGCCTATTAAAGTAATATTTCATGATGACAAAATAAAAAAAGGAATTTTACTTGAAGCTGAAAACGATTATATTGTCTTGCAAGAAGAAATAGAAGTTAAGCATAAAAAAAATAAAATAAAAAAAACCGGAGAAAAGCTCCGGATAACAATGGATGAAATTAAGCAGGCAAAAGCCGAAATTAATTTTAACTAAAAAAACTGTTGGAAATGGAAAATATAAATTTAGTTGAAACTTTTTCCGAATTTAAGGAATTTAAAAATATTGACCGGGAAACGATGATGCGGATACTTGAAGATGTATTCCGTTCCATGCTAACAAAAAAATACGGTGAGGATAGCAACTTTGATGTAATTGTTAATATTGACCGTGGTGATTTGGAAATATGGCATTACAGGGAAATTGTTGAAGATGGTGAAGTTGAAGATCCCAATATACAAATTGCATATTCTGATGCAATAAAAATCGAACCTGATTTTGAAGTAGGAGAAGAAGTTTCAGAACAAATTTTTCTTGCCGATTTTGGAAGAAGAGAAATTCTATCAATCAGGCAAAACCTGGCCTCAAAAATAATGGACTACGAAAAGGATACTATTTTTAAAAAATATAAAGAAAAAGTAGGAGAAGTTATTACCGGCGAGGTCTATCAGGTATGGAAAAAAGAAATTTTAGTTCTTGATGATGAGGGAATTGAATTAATTTTACCTAAATCTGAACAGATTCCGTCCGATTATTTTAAGAAAGGTGATACTATTAGAGCAGTGGTTTCTAAAGTGGATTTAAGAAATAATAATCCGGTAATTATTTTATCCAGAACCTCCCCTGTTTTTCTGGAAAGATTATTTGAATCAGAAGTACCTGAAATTTTTGATGGTTTAATAACAATTAAGAATATTGTTCGTGTACCTGGAGAAAGGGCTAAAGTAGCCGTAGAATCTTATGATGACCGTATTGACCCGGTAGGAGCATGTGTTGGAATGAAAGGTTCACGGATACACGGAATTGTAAGAGAGTTACGTAACGAGAATATTGACGTAATTAATTACACAACAAATAAAACATTATATATTCAAAGAGCCTTATCCCCGGCAAAAGTTTCCAATATCCATATAAATGAAGATAATAAAAGAGCTGATGTTTATATGAAACCAGACCAAGTATCTCTTGCTATTGGAAAAGGAGGATTTAATATTAGACTGGCGGGGCAACTTACTGGATACGAAATCGATGTTTACAGGGATACAGATTCTAATTCAGAAGATGTTGCCCTTCAGGATTTCTCCGATGAAATAGACCAATGGATAATTGATGAACTTAAAAATATTGGCTGTGATACTGCCAAAAGTGTCTTAGAACTGGACACACAAGAACTGGTAGACAGGACAGATTTAGAAGAAGAAACGATTATGGAAGTAGTAAATATATTAAAAGCTGAATTTGAATAGTACTTTCTAAGTTAATAATATAGAATACATTTCCAGATCAATAAAGAAAAAACAAAGAAATATTTATGACTCAATCAAGAAAAATAGTGCGATTAAGTAAAGCTGCCAGAGAGTTCAATATTAGTATGAATACTATTATTGAATTTCTGACTAAAAAGGGTTATAATTTGGAAGCCAAACCAAACACAAAACTGGAACCTGAAATGTATGAAATTTTATTAACTGAGTTTCAGGATGAAAAAAAAGTTAAGGAAATAGCCCATCAAAAGGACTTGGAATTCGTTGGTAGAACTTCTATTAGTATAGATGATAAAATAAAACCGGAAGAAACTACGACAGAGGAAGAAGAAACAGAAACAAATAATGAACTTTTTATTAAATCTTCTACTGTTGATTTTACTACACAAAAGCAACCGGAACAAGATATTCCTATAGAGGAGGAACCTTTAGAGGAGGAACCTTTAGTTGAAGAAAAAGATTCTACATCCAATAAAAAAGAAGAAAAAGAAAAAACTGAAGAAAAAATTAATGAAGTGCATCCTCAAGAAACAACTAATGAAGATCACTCTGAAAAAAAAGAAGTAACCATTGAAGAAAACATTCACGTTAAAGAAGAAACTGTTAATGAACAAATTAATCAGCCTTCTGTGAAAAAGGTTAAAGAAAAAAAAGAGAAACCTGTTGAGGAGAAACCTGAAGAAATTGTTTCTGAAGAAAAACCTGTTGAAGTAAAACCGGAAAAAGTACATTCTGAGGAAGATAAACAGGATGTTATAAACTTGGAACCGAAAAAAGTTGACGAAAAAGATTCTGAGGAAAAAGAAGAAAAAGGAATTAAGATTTTAGGCAGCATCGATTTGGATAAAATGAATATGAAAACGAGGCCTGCCAGAAAATCAAAAGAAGAAAAGAAAAAAGAGGCTATAAAAAAGACGATAAATAAACAAGTAGAAAAAAAACAAAAAAACAAAAAAGAAGTTTTAAACAAAAATAAAGAAGATAAGCAAAAAAGCGCTGCTAAACCTGAAAAAACTAAACAAACAGAACCCAAAATAATAACTGAAAAGAAAGAGCATAATGAGGATAATTTTATCCCTACAAAAGTAGAGAAACTTTCAGGGCCTAAAGTTGTTGATAAAATCAATTTGCCTGTTGATACGCCAAAATCAAAATCTAAAAAACCTGTTGCATCTTCATCATCATCTTTAAAAAATAAGAAAAAAAGACGTAGAATACGCCAGGACAATAAAGTACAAACTACTGATCAAAGTAAAACTACAAATCAGAAGCATGTAAAAGTACATCATAAGAAAAAAACAGTTCAAAAAAAGCATGTTGTTAAGCACGAACCTACAGAAGAAGAAATTCAAAAACAAATTAAAGAAACATTAGCTAGATTAACAGCACCTACAGGAAAATCGAAATCAGCAAAATACAGAAGACAAAAACGTGAAAATGTATCGACTGCTCATGAAAAAGAACTAAAACAACAGGAAAAGGAAAAATCAATTTTAAAAGTCACCGAGTTCCTTACTGCCAATGATTTGGCAAACATGATGGATGTTAATGTGAATGATATTATTAAAACATGTCTTCAATTAGGTCTTTTTGTTTCTATTAATCAAAGACTTGATGCAGAGACAATATCAATATTAGCGGAGGAATATGGATATACCGTTAAATTTGTAGATATTGATGAACAGGAAGATATTATTGAACAAGATGATGTAGATGACCCATCAGAACTGATAGATCGCGCACCAATTGTTACGGTAATGGGGCATGTAGATCATGGTAAAACGAAATTACTTGATTATATTCGAAAAGCAAATGTTGTAGCCGGTGAAGCAGGAGGAATCACCCAACATATAGGTGCTTATGAAGTTACTACAGAAAATGGAAAAAACATTACATTTCTTGACACCCCCGGTCATGAGGCTTTTACAGCAATGCGAGCTCGTGGAGCCAAAGTGACAGACATTGCCATTATTGTAATTGCTGCTGATGATAGTGTTATGCCTCAAACTAAGGAAGCTATAAATCATGCGCAGGCAGCTGGTGTCCCTATTGTTTTTGCAATTAATAAAATTGATAAACCAACTGCTAACCCTGAAAAGATTAAAGAACAATTAGCTAATATGAACATATTAGTGGAAGATTGGGGTGGTAAATTCCAATCACAGGAAATTTCAGCAATAACTGGTTCTGGAATTTCTGAACTTTTGGAAAAAGTTTTATTGGAAGCTGAAATGCTTGAACTAAAAGCCAACCCTAATAGACCGGCTAAAGGAACAGTTTTAGAAGCAAGTCTTGATAAAGGCCGTGGATATGTTGCAAATATACTTGTCGAAAACGGAACATTAAGGAAGGGAGACATTTTGATTGCAGGGCCGGTTTTTGGTCGGGTAAAAGCAATGTATAACGAAAGAGCAAAAACAGTTTCAGCTGCCGGACCAGCGGTTCCAGTATTATTACTCGGTCTTACCGGCGCCCCTCAAGCGGGTGATATTTTTCAGGTAATGAAAGATGAAAAGGAAGCCAAAGCTATAGCAACCAAACGGCAACAATTATTAAGAGAACAATCGTTACGCTCTCAAAAACATATTACACTTGATGAGATAGGAAGAAGAATCGCTATTGGTGACTTTAAAGAATTAAACATAATAGTAAAAGGTGATGTTGATGGCTCCGTAGAAGCTTTAAGCGATGTACTATTAAAATTATCAACTCCAGAAGTACAGGTTAACATTATCCATAAAGCGGTGGGAGCAATTACTGAATCAGACATTCTACTGGCTTCAGCCTCAGATGCAATTATTATCGGATTCCAGGTAAGACCAATGCCTAAAGCCAGAAAATTAGCCGAAACAGAACAAATTGATATTCGATTATATTCGATTATATACCAGGCTACTGAAGAAATAGAGGCAGCAATTGAAGGCATGCTTGCCCCTAAAATGGAAGAAAAGATTGTGTGCAATTTGGAAGTAAGAAATACATTTAAAATTACCAAAGTTGGAACAATTGCCGGATGTTATGTGTTAGATGGTAAAATTCATCGAAATACAAAAATCAGACTTATTAGAGATGGCATTGTTATTTACACAGGATTTCTTGGTTCTTTAAAACGTTTTAAAGATGATGTTAAAGAAGTATCTGCAGGTTATGAATGTGGCCTAAATATTGAAAACTATAATGATATTAAAGTTGGAGATTATATTGAAGGATTTGAAGAAGTGGAAGTAGCACGTAAAAAATAATTTTGCCAGCTAATTAATAATCTGAATTCGACATAAGACTATAGCTACAGAAAGCCAACAGAGAGTGATATTTTGAGAAAAAAAACAAAATCCTCTAAACTGTCATCCTGAGCGTAGTGAAGGATCTCTATTACACAAAACTTCTACCAAAGAGATACTTCACTGCGTTCAGTATGACAAGAAAACGAAATATTCTAAATTGTCATCCTGAGTGCAGCGAAGGAATTAATTTTCAATACATTGTTACCAATTAGATGCTTCTCTCGCCTAAGGCGAGAGAAGCATAACAAAAAAAAGTCCATTCTTTCGAACAGACTTTTAATAATCTTAAACTTTATTTAATTAAAAAATAACCATACTTATATGGATATTGCTTTTTCAATTAAATCAACTACACGGGTTGAATATCCCCATTCATTATCATACCATGACAAAACCTTTACAGTCTTTCCCATAACCATTAATGATAATGAGTCATAAATAGAGGAATGACTGTTATGAATGATATCAACAGAAACAATGGGATCTTCGCAATATTCAAGAATACCATTCATCGGACCTTCAGCAGCCTCTTTCATAGCAGCATTTATTTCGTCCTTAGTAACTTCTCTTTTTAAATTAGCAACCAAATCTACTAATGAACCGGTAGGGGTAGGAACACGTATCGACATACCATCCAGCCTGCCATTCAACTCCGGAATAACTTTACCAACCGCAATAGCAGCCCCTGTAGTTGTAGGAATTTGAGATACTGCAGCAGAACGTGCACGTCTCAAATCTGAATGAGGAGCATCTAAAATTCTCTGATCATTAGTATATGAATGAACAGTTGTCATCAATCCATTTTCTATTCCAAATCTGTCGTTTAATACTTTGGCAACAGGTGCAAGGCAATTAGTAGTACAACTGGCATTAGAAATACACTGATCTTCGGCACGCAAAGCATCATCATTTACACCTAAGACAATCATGTTGTCTATTTCATCTTTTGCAGGAACAGTTAATATTACTTTTTTAGCTCCATTTTTTAAATGATCACCATATCCACCTTTATTACTTTCCTTTTGCCTGAAAATCCCGGTAGATTCAACAACAACATCCGGAGTTACAGGCCATTTTATATTTATTGGAGCACGTTCGGCAATGATGGGAATCGCAACACCATTAACAATTATATTGTTTTCATCATGATCAACAGTACCATTGAATTTTCCCTGTGTAGAATCATACTTCAACAAATGTGCAAGTGTTTTTGTATCAGTAATATCATTAATACCGATAACTTCAAGATTATCCCTTTCAATTGCAATTTTAAATACATTTCGGCCAATACGGCCAAATCCATTAATCCCAATTTTAATTTTCGACATAATTTTTATTTTTAATTTATTATTAAACTCTTAATCTTTCAGATTTAGCATTAAATTTGTAATCAATATACTTTTAAGCAAAATTATACATAAAATTTCTTCAAAATACGCAAGTTTATAATACCATGGATAAAAAATTTAAATCAAAGGCACTTGAAGCAAACCTCGCAGAAACCCGTTACAAAGATATAAAAATACCCCCTGATCTTCAAGCCTTTATAAACCTATCAAAGGACTATTACGGAATCAACAAACGCGCAAACGATTGCATAATAGAATTCCAGCATCCTTTTTCAAATAAAAAATTTGTTGTAGAAGAATTACGTAAAATTGTTATTTCGGATTTCTGGTTTTATGTTTCACTTCCCGAACGTATTAACGCATTTAATGTTCCGGTGAGTTTATTTGAAACTATGCTTAATGATAAAGAACTATCATCTGAATTAAAATTATTTTCTATACGTACACTACTGGAATTAATACAAAAACTTTACAAAGAAGATAATGATTTCTCTGACTTGATAAAAAGGATCTTAATTATACTTGATAAAAATTCTAAGCATAATATAAGCGCAATACAAGCTTCCGGATATTTAAAAAAGTTTTTACCGGAGCTTGCAATTTCAAACAAATATAAAAACCAAATATTTCAGCTCACAAAAAAAATATACAAAGAAAATATTGAATTTTGGAATAATACCTCTAATGTAAACCAATGGTTAAAAGACAGAAAAGATATTTTAAAGGTTAATAAAAAAACAGTATGTTCAAAGTTAGGAGAACCATTCTTTAAAAAGATAACCGACGAATTACTTAAGCAAGATACCTGGAATGACATAATATCAAATAGCCTGGATTACGATAAAATGTCTAATTATTTTTCAGAAGCAACTAAAATATTCCCTTCTTTTATCGAAAAGTTTTATTTCACTTTTTTTTTATTGCAACTTCCCGGAATGCATGCCCACAAAGACCGGCTCATCTGGTCTTTAAACAAAATGTTAGTTCAAACCATTGATGAAATAAACAAAGATAACATTGAACAATTTATTGATCAGCTTTTTAATTATTTAAAAGAATTAAAAGAAGAACATGGGTCCTCAGTATTGGATATTTTACTTACTGTAGGTAAAAAAATAATAGATATTGATCAATCCTCAGATAAACATTTAATAAAAGACTTTGAAAAAAGACTTATTTTATTTGGTTTTGAAACGCCCGGTATGGTGTATGTTAATGAAGACTGGCAATTACACATAAACGAAAATCACATTAAAAATATAAGAATATGGCTTGAGTTAATAGAATATTCACAGTCGGAGATGGAAAAACTCCTTTCCGCACTGATTGTAAATCTGAAATTAGGAGGTATTTTCATTAGTGATACAGATTTGTTTCAACGTGAGATAACAAAAATTTTAAATTCCAATATCGCACCTTTTTATAAAAAAGTAAAACAGCTTACACGTATATTTCCTGTTTTTTTTAATGAAATTGGTGCAGAAGGTGATATTAGGAATGTTACCACAAGAATGGATGAAATCTCTAAAAGAGAAGATAAACTTATACATTTTTTACGTAAACAGGTCCATACAGAAAGTAATAATACATTAATAGAACTAACAAGAAAAATATTTCAATTTTGGTATGATAGTAATCTTAAGTCGCTTAAAAACATTTTACCAAAGAATGTTTATTCCAGTATAAATTTAAAAGGGAGATGGTTTGCACCAATTAACAAAATGGTAACTCAAATGTGCAAAGATTCAAATACAGGCCCTGAAGAACTTTTAACACTTGATAAGCAAACTTTTGAAAAGTATTTAAAAAATCTTACCGTAAGCAATAATGAAGACCTGGAACGTTTAAAAGATATACGTAGTTTGTATGCTTTTTTAAAAGAAAAATATTCTTTTGAATCTGTAGATATTATTAAACTTTTAAAACATTACTCTTTCATCCCTGATAAAGATATAGAAAAATTAAAAAAAGCATTAGACCAAAATGATATAGAGAGTTCGCTAAAACTAATTTATGATTTTATGACTCGGTTAAAAAGGGTTATTTTTGATCCAAATCCAAGTAAACCATGGGAAAATATTTATCATAAAAGACATATAGCAATTGGTATTCCATCAATGTATGGAGTATACAGGGAACCAAAATTTGAAGCATTGGGGTTGACTTTCCGACTCGAAAGAGTAGCAACACAGTTAATGGAAAAAGTAGTTGAGCATATTAATCTGAATTATATATCAGCTAAAACATTGAGAGAAATATATGTAATTCTGGACTACTTCAGAGAAGGATTGGAACTTGACGGTATTACTAATCAAAGCTTTAATTCAAACCTATTAATGCTAAAATACAGCCTTGTTTCGCAAAGTTTTTCATTTAACCAGTATATTAATATTTTTCAGTTTGTTGCTGACGACATCAAAAAAACCCTCATCAAATACTTTTTCAAGGCCTATGAAATACCATTAACCATGATTGTTCCCCAGCTTTATGATCCACAAAATAAATTAACAGAAAAACAGAAATATGAACTGATTAATAAAAAATCAGAATCTTTTTATCGTGATCTTATTGCAGATGCCTTTTTAATGCAGCCCTTAGATAATTTTATTTTAAAAATTATGGAATCGCTAAGAAAAATGGCTGATAGTTTACCCCCTGAAATAATAAAAGAAATAATGTCGTACAACTCTGATTTGATTATTGCACGGCTGGCAAAAGCAAACCCAAGTCTTGATAATCAGGTTTTTTTAGGGTCTAAAGCCTATCACTTAAAAATTTTAAGAATGGCTGGGTTTCCTGTACCACCTGGATTTGTTTTAACAACAGAAGCATTTCGAAGACATCAAGCTATTTTAGGACATACAGAACTAAGAAAAGAAATGTATCAAAAAATTAAAGAACATTTAAGTTTAGTCGAAAATGTAACGAAAAAAAAATATGGCCTTGCAAAAAATCCACTTTTATTATCTGTTAGATCAGGCACTGCCATTTCAATGCCGGGAGCAATGGATACATTATTAAACGTTGGAATGAATGATGAGATTACAGAAAGTTTAAGTAAAATACCGGGATTTGAATGGTCGGCATGGGATTCTTATCGGCGCTTATTGCAAAGTTGGGGAATGGCTTACGGACTTACAAGAGACGAATTTGATGATATAATAAATTTATTTAAAAAACAATATAATGTAAATCAAAAGGGTGATTTCACTCCTAAAGTAATGCGAGAACTCGCATATGCATATAAAAACAAATTAAAGCAGTCGGACATTTATTTTGAAGAAGATGTTTTTAAACAACTGATAACTACCATTAATTTGGTTATAGAATCATGGTCATCAAAAAGAGCAATTGTTTACCGCGAACATCTTCAAATCGCTGATGAATGGGGGACTGCAGTAATTGTACAACAAATGATATTTGGAAATAAAAAAAGTAGTTCCGGAAGTGGGGTTGTTTTCACTCAGCACCCAAAAAACCCACGTCAAAGCGTACATCTTTATGGCGATTTTACTTTTCAAAGCCAGGGTGAAGATATTGTTGCCGGTCTGGTAAAGCCTTTCCCGGTAAGTAAATCACAACGTAATGGACAACATACTGAAGGATTATCATTACAGGAAATGTATCCTGCCTTATATAAAAAGCTTTTCCAAATCGCTGTTAATTTAACTGAAAATCTTGGATATAATCCTCAGGAAATCGAATTTACCTTTGAATCGGAAAATCCTGAAGATTTACATATTTTACAAATCAGGGATATGGATATGGCAACTTTTCATACTTCTCATCATTTTATTACAAGTCTTAAAAAAATGAAGCTTTCCGGAAGAGGAATTGGAATTGGAGGTGGCGCATTAAATGGAAGGGTAGCCATTGACATGGAAGATGTAAAGCTACTACACCAAAAGTACCCAAAGGAAGCCGTTGTTCTTGTAAGGCCGGATACCGTACCTGACGATATAGGAATGATATTTGAAGCTGATGCTTTACTTACAGCAAAAGGAGGCGCTACATCGCATGCAGCTGTAACAGCTGTACGGCTGGGGAAAACATCAATAGTAAATTGTACAGGACTCACAGTTTATGAAACGGAGAAGTATTTCACATTAAATGAAGATCAATATTTTGTTGGAGATAAAATAGCACTTGATGGTAATATTGGTAATGTTTTTAAAGGCCATTATAAAATTGAAAGTGGTAAAAAGATGATTGAATTTCATTTATAGTTTGAATTAAAATTATTTCATACATTTTTTTTAAAAAAGCTGATAACTTTTTATCGTAACTTTGCCCCTTATGGAAAACATTAGGAATTTTTGCATTATTGCACACATCGACCACGGCAAAAGCACTCTGGCCGACAGGCTTTTAGAATACACAGGAACCGTTAATGAAAGAGATGCCCAGGCACAAGTATTAGATGACATGGACATTGAAAGGGAAAGAGGAATTACCATTAAAAGTCATGCAATCCAAATGGATTATCATTTTCAGAAAAAAGATTATGTTCTGAATTTAATTGATACTCCCGGCCATGTTGATTTTTCCTATGAAGTGTCAAGATCAATTGCTGCATGCGAAGGAGCATTATTAGTTGTTGATGCTACTCAGGGGATACAGGCTCAAACTATTTCTAATCTATATCTTGCCATTGAGCACGATTTGGAAATCATTCCCGTTCTTAATAAAATAGATTTGGATAATGCAATGCCTGAAGAAGTTAAAGACCAAATAATTGACATGCTGGGATGTGATTATGAAGAAATTTTGGAAGCTAGTGGAAAAACAGGTTACGGTATTGAAAATATATTAGAAGCAATTGTTAACAGGGTTCCGGCACCAAAAGGTGATACTAACGCACCATTGCAGGCTCTTATTTTTGATTCTGTTTTTAACCCCTTTCGTGGAATAATTGCCTATTTCAGAATATTTAATGGTGAACTAAAAAAAGGTGATCATGTTAAATTTGTTAATACCGGAAAAGAGTACAATGCTGATGAAATTGGAGTTTTAAGATTAAAACAAGAGCCACGAAACACTATTAGTGCCGGAAATGTAGGTTATATTATTTCCGGAATTAAAGTTTCAAAAGAGGTGAAAGTTGGGGATACAATAACTCATGTTGAAAACCCTTGTGATAAAGCCATTGAAGGTTTTGAAGATGTAAAACCAATGGTGTTTGCCGGTATATATCCTATTGACACTGATGATTATGAAGAACTTAGGGCAGCAATAGAAAAGTTACAATTAAATGATGCCTCCTTAACATTTGAACCCGAATCATCTCTTGCATTAGGATTTGGATTCCGGTGTGGTTTCTTAGGCCTTTTACACATGGAAATTATTCAGGAAAGACTTGAAAGGGAGTTCAACATGAGTGTTATTACTACTATGCCTAACGTATCGTATAGGGTGGTAACGAATAAAAAAGAAATAGTTGAAGTACACAATCCTTCAGGGCTGCCGGAACAAAAATATATCGATCATATTGAAGAGCCATTTATCAAAGCTCAAATAATTACACAACCTCAGTATATTGGTCCTATTATAAAATTATGTCTGGAAAAACGCGGAGAATTGAAAAACCAGGTTTATCTTACACAGACACGCATTGAGCTAACCGTTGACATGCCCTTAGGCGAAATAGTTTTTGATTTTTATGATAAGTTAAAAAGTATTTCAAAAGGATATGCCTCATTTGATTATCATATTATGGGATATCGTCCTGCCAAACTGGTTAAAATGGATATTCTATTAAACGGAGAACCGGTAGATGCTTTATCTACATTAATTCATCAGGATAATGCTTATAGTTTTGGAAGAAGAATTTGTGTAAAATTAAAAGACCTTATTCCAAGACAGCAGTATGATATAGCCATTCAGGCAGCTATTGGTGCTAAAATTATTGCCAGAGAGACTATTAAAGCCGTTAGAAAAGATGTAACAGCCAAGTGTTATGGCGGAGATATTTCCAGAAAACGTAAATTACTTGAAAAACAGAAAAAAGGAAAAAAAAGAATGCGCCAGGTTGGTAATGTTGAAGTCCCGCAACAAGCCTTTCTTGTAGTCCTAAAACTCAATGATTAGTTCTTCACATTCAAAAAATATATCGGTATTTTACAAAAAAAGCCGGGTACTAATCGTAGTATCCGGCTTTTTAATAATGTTATTATTTAGTTTATATAAGAGGTTATAACCCCATACTTATACTTACCAATTCTGCAATGTCATAGTTTTTCACTTCTTCTTCTTTATTTTTATACTTAATGCCATCTGTTAACATAGTCATACAGAAAGGACAAGCAGTACAAATAATATCCGCTCCGGTATCAAGAGCTTGTTCAGTACGGTCAATAAACACCTCTTTATCACCTTTTTCTGCTTCTTTAAACATTTGGCCTCCACCTGCGCCACAGCACATTGCAAAACTCCTGTTTTTCTCCATTTCAACCTTTACAGAAGGAATAGCCTTTAAAATATCCCTGGGAGCATTATATTCTTTATTTGCCCGGCCCAGATAACATGGATCATGATAAGTGATTTTTTTACCGGCAAATTTATCACTGTTTACATTTAATGTACCTTTTTCAATTTCTTTTTGAAGAAACTGAGTATGATGATGAACCTCATAATTTCCTCCAAAATCAGGATATTCATTTTTAATTGTATTAAAGTCATGTGGATCACAAGTAATAATTTTTTTAACTTCGTAACCATTCAGGACTTCAATATTTGACAATGCCTGCATTTGATACAGCATTTCATTTCCCGATCTTCTGGCAACATCTCCACTATCACTCTCTTCTATTCCTAACACGGCATAATCCAATTTCAGGTAATTCAAGATTTTAACAAATTCTCTAACGACTTTTTTATAACGATCATCAATAGCTCCGGCAGAACCAACCCAGAATAAATATTCAGGTTTTTTATTTTTAGCAACTAAATCCGACATAACAGGCACTTCAAGACCTTCTGCCCATAGCATACGATCATGTTGAGAGAATTGCCATGGAGCACCATTATTTTCAATATTTGTAAATATTGTATTTAATTCAGCAGGAGCCTTAGACTCTTCCATTACCAAATAACGGCGAGCCTCCAAAATAATGGAAGGCTGATTAATATCTATAGGACATTCCTGGGCACACGCATTACACATTGTACACGCCCATAATTCCTCTTCTGTAAGATAGCCCAGAACCAAGTGATTTCCATCATCATAATCCCGTCCTTTTTCAACAAGCCCCGGACCTTTTTCCTTCATTCTGTATCTGGTATTCATCATTACTTTACGGGGTGACAATAATTTACCCGTTATGTTAGCCGGACAAACTGATGTACATCTGCCGCATTGAGTACAAGCAAGAGAATTAAAATAATGTGTCCAGTCCAAATCATCTGCATCTAAAGCACCAAAACGTTCAGGGTTACCTTCTTCTTCCGGAGCATCATCAAAGCTGGCATTTGGATCCATCATCATTTTTACCTCTTTGGTAATATTTTCCATATTATCAATATACCCTAATGGCTTATCAACCTTGCTGATAAAAACATTCGGCACTGCAAGAAAAACGTGAAAATGCTTAGAATATGGAAGAATATTGGCAAAAATAAATATTAGAGTAATGTGCGTCCACCAACATATTTGATACCAAGTCCAGGCAGCCGATGCTGTTATAAACGGAAATAATCGGGAAAGAAATTCGCTAACAGGATAGGCTCCTTTCAATTCATGATGTGATATGGTTGCCCATTTAAAATAAAATATATTCATTCCCAATAAAGAGACCATCAGTAATAAAATAATCGTTAAAGCTAAAACAGCATCGTATTCATTAATTGGCCGCATTTCAATTCCATGAAATCTTTTTACATGCAATAACAATCTTCTGCTAAGGAAAATAATCATTGCAATTAAAATAATTAAACCAAATATGTCAACTAATGCCATAATAACATTATATAATGGCCCTATAGCACTGAACATTTTTTCTGTACCAAACAAACCATCAAATATCATTTCTGTACTAGCAAACAATATCATTAGAAAACCCCAAAAAGTAAGTGCGTGAACAAGACCTATAACCGGCCGACGCATAATTTTAACCTGAAAACCGGCAACTTCTATGGTTTTCCATAATCGCAACCAAAGGTTCTTCAACCGTTTTTTCTTTGTAAACTTAAAAAACTCAAAATAACGCCATATGCTGTATGAAAATACAGCTAACGTTATAAAGATAAGAATGATAAAGATAATCTGTTTTGATGTCATTTTTAAAAATTTTATTAAAGATAAAAAATTGTCGCTACAATTTTAGATATTTTTTTATTAAGAACGAATATAAATATTACGCATGCGTATTACTATTCATCAAAATTAGAAAAAATTTAAATGAGATTAACCACGAAACAAAAATAAGCTATGACAACCTTTAAATACTACATATATTATCAATATAAATCAGGTACTTTTCATTATATTTGCGTGTTTAAAATATATACAAATGCAGCTACCAAAAATTTATCAACCCAAAAATCATATAAGAATAGTTACCGCCGCTTCACTTTTTGATGGTCATGATGCTGCCATTAATGTAATGAGGCGGATTATTCAGGCAACCGGTGCTGAAGTTATCCATTTAGGACATAATCGCTCGGTACATGAGATAGTAAATACTGCCATTCAAGAGGATGCCCAATCTATAGCTATTACATCATATCAGGGTGGCCACATGGAATTTTTTAAATACATGTATGATATGCTTAATGAAAAAGGCTTTGGGCATATAAAAATTTTTGGTGGTGGTGGTGGAGTTATTTTACCAGAAGAAATTAAAGAACTGGAAGAATATGGAATAGTCAGAATTTATTCTCCTGATGACGGAATGAAATTAGGATTACAGGGAATGATAAATGATTTAATGGAAAAGTCAGATTTTCCTACTTGGAAAAAAGCTTCGGTTAACTTTAATGACATTAAAAATAAAAATTTTGGAGCTATAGCTAAACTTATTTCTTTAGCTGAAAACAATCGAAAGAAAGCAGAACCCATCCTTAAAAAATGTGTTGATGCCGAAAAAAATAATCATGTACCAGTGCTCGGAATTACAGGAACAGGAGGCTCCGGGAAATCATCTTTAGTGGATGAAATTGTAAGGCGGTTTTTAAATGATTTTCCTACAAAAACATTAGCTATTCTTTCTGTTGATCCATCAAAAAGGAAATCGGGAGGAGCTCTTCTGGGCGACCGTATAAGAATGAATGCTATTGACACACCACGGGTATATATGCGCTCACTTGCAACACGACAATCCAACCTATCCATATCAAAATATGTAAAAGATGCAGAAACTATCGCTCAGGCAGCTGGTTTCGACTTAATTATTCTTGAAACATCAGGAATTGGTCAGTCGGATACGGCTATTACAGACCATAGTGATTTGTCATTATATGTAATGACACCGGAATATGGAGCTGCCAGCCAGCTTGAAAAAATTGATATGTTGGATTATGCAGATATTATTGCTATCAATAAATTTGATAAGCGAGGTGCTCTGGATGCACTTAGAGATGTAAAAAAGCAGTATCAACGAAATCATATGTTATTTGATGAAGATGCTGAAAAAATGCCTGTTTTTGGAACAACAGCATCACAGTTTAACGATCCGGGTGTTAACTCACTATATTTATTCCTTTTAGAAAAGATAAAAGAAAAAACCGGTAAGGAATTTAAATTACACACTCATCATAAATTTGAACTCACCAAAAAAATTCACATTATTCCTCCTTCCAGAGTAAGGTATTTATCAGAAATATCTGAAACAGTAAGAGGATATAATAAATGGGCCGAACAACAATCCGATATTGCTCAACGACTATACAGTTTAAAGCAATCAATAGAAGAAGTTGATAAAGAAGAAGACAGAGTTATAAGCGATAAATTAAAAACTATCTATCACACAGTTCTTAAGGAACTAGACCCAAAAAACTTTCAAATATTAGAAGATTGGAGCAAAACAAAGAAAAACTATTCAAATAAACATTATACTTTTAAAGTAAGAGATAAAGAAATAAAAATTGACACCCATACAGAATCACTTTCTCATTTACAAATTCCCAAAGTTAGTCTTCCAAAATTTTCAAGTTGGGGAGAAATATTAAAATGGGTTTTAAAAGAAAACGTACCCGGTAAATTTCCTTTTGCTGCCGGAGTATTTCCCTTTAAACGGGAAGGCGAGGATCCAACAAGAATGTTTGCCGGTGAAGGGGGCCCTGAACGCACTAACAGGCGGTTTCATTACGTATCAAAAGGAATGCCGGCAAAAAGGCTTTCCACAGCTTTTGACTCTGTAACGCTATATGGGGAAGACCCTGATATCAGACCTGATATTTATGGAAAAATAGGAAATTCTGGTGTTTCTATTGCATGCCTTGACGACGCAAAAAAACTGTATTCCGGATTTAACCTTGCAGACCCTAAAACTTCTGTTTCAATGACGATTAACGGTCCTGCCCCTACCATGGTAGCATATTTTATGAATGCTGCTATCGACCAACAATGTGAAATATACATCCGGGAAAATGGATTAACTGATGAAGTAGAGGCGATTATTGAAAAAATTTATCAGGAAAAAGGAACTGAAAGGCCAAGATACCAAGGGGAATTACCTGAAGGAAATAATGGTCTGGGACTTTTGTTACTTGGCGTTACGGGCGACATGGTTTTGCCGGAAGATATTTATCAAAGAATTAAAAAAGACACACTTAGTAAAGTAAGAGGAACTGTTCAGGCAGATATTTTAAAAGAAGATCAAGCTCAGAACACTTGTATTTTTTCCACCGATTTTTCACTTAAATTAATGGGTGATATTCAGGAATATTTTACAAAAAATAATGTACGAAACTTCTATAGCGTTAGTATTTCGGGATATCATATTGCTGAAGCCGGAGCAAATCCTATAACTCAACTTGCATTTACACTTGCAAATGGTTTTACATATGTAGAATATTATCGTTCAAGAGGTATGGATGTGGATAAATTTGCCCCCAATCTTTCTTTCTTTTTTTCAAATGGTGAAGATCCTGAATACGCTGTAATAGGAAGAGTTGCACGACTTATTTGGGCTAAAGCAATGAAGTTAAAATATAAAGCAAATGAACGTTCTCAGAAATTAAAGTATCACATACAAACATCAGGACGATCGTTACATGCCCAAGATATTGAATTTAATGATATCCGTACAACACTTCAGGCTTTATATGCCATTTACGACAATTGTAATTCTCTGCATACCAATGCATACGATGAAGCCATCACTACTCCTACAGAAGAATCTGTTCGCAGGGCCATTGCAATTCAGCTAATTATAAATCATGAACTGGGTTTGGCAAAAAACCAAAACCCATTACAAGGATCTTTTATAATTGAAGAGTTGACAGATTTAGTAGAAGAAGCTATTTTATCAGAGTTTGACAGATTAACAGAACGAGGTGGTGTGTTAGGAGCTATGGAAACTATGTATCAGAGGAGTAAAATCCAAGATGAATCTTTATATTATGAAACACTAAAACATAATGGGAAGCTACCTATTGTAGGAGTCAATACTTTTTTAAAAGATGGAGAATCTCATACACAAGTTCCAGGAGAAATAATAAGAGCCACAGAGCAAGAAAAACAGTACCAAATAAATATGCTCAAGCAACTACATAAAACATGGGAAAAAGAAAGTAATAATCAACTTAAAGAACTTCATCTTTCAGCAATTCAAAACCATAATATCTTTGAAAGACTAATGGAGGTCAGTAAATTTGCTTCCATAGGACAAATAACCAATACATTATTTAATGTTGGCGGACAATACAGAAGAAACATGTAAAAAAAGTTTTCGTTATCCAATTCTCACACATAATAATATACCATGATTACAAAATGTGTTTTAATTATTTACCCAGATGTACATGAAACAAGGATTGCCATATATAAAAATATGGATCCTGTTTTTTTAAAAGCTATCAAGCATAGCGATGAAGAATTATCTAAATACCCATCTATCATTGAACAAAGAAATTTTAGAAAAAATGAAATCCTGAAGGAGCTATCTCATAATAATCTTGATTTAAAAAATATTGAAATAATAATGGGAAGAAGTGGAATGGTTAAACCTGTTTCACAAGGAGTATATGAAATTAATACTTCAATGGTCCACGACCTTGAAATTGGGGTTATGGGAATCCATGAAACCAATTTAGGTGGGTTAATATCCTATGATATAGCAATGGAGTGGGGAAAAAAAGCATATATGGCAAACCCTGTTGTAGTTGATGAATTGTCAGACCTGGCAAGAATTACCGGACATCCTGAGTTTGAAAGAAAATCAATATTTCACGCTTTAAACCACAAGCATGTAGCCTGTAAATATGCTAAATCAGCACATAAAAAATATCACGATCTAAACCTAATTATATGCCATATTGGTGGTGGCGGTATATCCATTGGGGCTCATAAAAAGGGAAAAGTTGTAGATGTTAACCAAGCATTCGATGGTGGAGGTCCATTTTCCATTAGAAGGACAGGAACATTACCAATGGGTCAGCTGGTAGATTATTGTTTTAGTGGAAAACATACCAAAGAGGAAATAATGGAAATGATAACCTCTAAAGGAGGATATTTTGCATATTTGGGAACCGACAATGTTAATGAAATTAACAGAATGATAGCGGAAGGAAACAAAAAAGCAAGGTTTATTTCCAAAGCACTTGCATATGCCGCATCAAAAGAAATTTCATCACATTTCGCCACCCTTGAAGGCGAAATAGATGCCATTATTCTTACCGGGTTAATATTTGACAGTGAATTATTCCTTAGTGAGGTGAAAAGAAGAATTGGCAAAATGGCTCCTTTGGTTCTTTACCCATCCGTAAATGATATTGAAGCCCTTGCCGATTATGGAATGGCTATCTTAAAAGGAAATATTAATATTAAGTCTTACGAATAGCTCCTTTCCTCAAATTTTAATCATTTTATAAAAATTTAAGTCTTCCGGTTTTTGATTTTTCTTTGGTATAATTACCTTTGCCAACTTATTTAGAATTATTATTAATAGAGTTAAATCTTTAATAGTAAAGAGAAAAATGTAACCAATGCAATATAAATTTCAATCACATGAATAAAAAAACACTTTACATATTGTTTATCACAGTTTTGATAAACATGATTGGATTGGGTATTATCATACCTTTTGTCCCAATCATATTCAAATTAAAGGAGTTTTTTCCTCAAGGCTATTCTTCACATGATATAAATATTGTATTAGGATTACTTTTATCGGCTTATCCATTAGCTCAATTTTTTGGCGCACCATTATTAGGCAAATTATCTGATCAACACGGAAGAAAGAAAGTGTTAAGCTTTTCATTATTGGGAAGTTTTATTGGTTATTTATTGTTTGCAATTGGAATTTATTACTCTAGTTTAAGTTTATTATTTATCAGTAGAATAATTGACGGATTTACAGGTGGAAATATTTCGGTTGCCATGGCCTCTATAGCTGATATAAGTGAAGATGAAAAGTCTAAAGTAAGAAATTTCGGAATGATCGGAGCTGCTTTTGGTTTAGGTTTTATTATTGGACCAGCAATTGGAGGACTGCTAAGCGATACCAATATTTCTCCTTATTTTACCACTATTACCCCTTTTATTGGGGCATCATTTTTTGCGTTAATAAATTTACTTTATGTACAATTTAAACTTCCGGAAACCATTAAACATAAATTAAAAAATAAAATATCTGTTAAAGAAAGTTTTAAGAATATAATAACAGCATTTAGTTTTCCCGGGTTACGCGTTGTTTTTTATGCACTTTTTTGGGTAAATCTTGGTTGGGTTTTATTTGAATATTTCTTTCAAATTTTCTTGTACGGAAAGTTTCATATTTCCGCATCAAATATTGCATATTTATTTGTTTATATAGGCTTTTGGATTGTTTTATCACAGGGATATATAGTAAGAAAAATATCAAACAAAATAGAAGCTTCCAAAATTCTTAAGTTCACTTTATTGCCGGCTTCAATATTTTTAATGTTAGTTATATTTGTTAATAAAGAAATTTTATATTTTATTTTACCATTAATGGCTATATTTATAGGATTCTCTCAACCAAATTTTTCTGCTTTATTGTCTGAAAATACAGAAAAAGATTCTCAGGGGGAAATCTTAGGGATTAGACAGTCGGTTATTTCCCTATCACAATTTATTGCTCCTTTGGCGGGAGGTTTTTTGTTAAATGCCGGAAACAATATTGAGAAAGGATACCAAATACCTTTAATAACCGGTAGTTTACTTATTTTTTTAGGATGGATATTTGTATTATTTGTAAAGACCCCGAAAACAAAGATTTCATTTAACAAATAATAGGTCAGCTAATTATTTTTAGGTTTCATCGTAATAGGAACAGCATTGCCTAAAGGCAGGGTATCGGAACGAATAATTTGCCAAAATACGGCTGAACCCGGACCTTTATCGGTATTTGTCAGTACAATCAAAGTTTTATGGTGCTTCATATCACGAATATTAAATGATCGAAATCCTTTCCACCAGCCAAAATGAAAAACAGTACTATCTAAATCTTTTTTAATTCTCCATCCAAAGCCATAATTCTCTCTTCTTTTCCAATATCTGGGACTTCCCGGAATAAATGCTTCTCTTAAAACCGAATCAGGCAACAGAGTAAACTCATCCCATGACCGGTCAAATTTATATAAATCTTCAACAGAAGAATAAATATTTTTATCACCCAAAACGCCATTCAAATAATCGTTAGTCATTTCTCTCCAACGCCATCCTTTTCTATAATATCCGGGAACACCTTTTTTAATATATAATGGAACGTATTTATAACCCCTCATAGAATATACAAATGATGAATTCATCTTTAAAGGGGTGAAAATCTCTTTATTAACAAAATCATCAAAATGCGTACCGGTAACAGCCTCCACAACATTTGCCAACAAAGCATAATTAGTATTACAATAATTAAAACCATGATCAGGTTTAAAATATGGTGAAGGTTTATAAACCACAAAAAGATTAAGCATTTCCATGTTATTAAGGGGTATTTTTTTATTTTTCCATTCCTTCTGGGCGAGACTCATATACCTCGGAAGACCTGAGCGATGATGCAATAAAATTCGTAGGGTAACTCCTTTATATGGAAATTTAGGGAGATATTTGCGAATATCCTGGTCATATTCAACAAGACCTTTATTTTTTAAAATCATTATAGCTAAAGCAGAAAACATTTTAGAACCTGAAGCTAATTGAAAAGGATCTTTAGTTGAAAGTAGATTTTTATGTCTGCGAACATTTTTATAACCGTAAGCCTTCTTAAAAATAATCCTTCCTTTTTCTGCATATAATACAGTACCATTAAAACCGGTAAGGCGGCGTAACCTGTTAAATTTTTTATTTAACGCCTTCCGTTTTTTAATAACAATAAGGCTATCCAAAGAGACATATGGGATAGAATATTTAACAGTATCAGTTTTAATAGTAGAGTTAGGCTTTTGACTTTCAGCTGTGTGGCATCCTGAAAACAAAAACCCTATAAAAACAAAAATAAATACGAAATAAAATACATGTAATTTCATAAGGAATGCAAAACTAAAAAATATAATATTTATAATACATGAATATCCTAAATACTTATCCGATTTAGGATATTTTAATATTATAAGATATTAAACACATATGCTAATAACTATAATCCAGTAAATTATAAATTATGGTACAACAATTGGACACTTATAAAACATGGAAATATACATCTACTATATTTTATCAGGAATATATCTTTTATTCATTTTTATTGTATTATTTATATCTCGTAAGAGAAGAATAAATTTTTATTTACTTGCCTTAATTTGTTTGCTTTTAACTCCGGTAACAGGACTAATATTATTATTTTATTCATCAAAAAAGGGGCTTATTATACATTATAAAATAGACACAAATAATTCCAAATTAAGAAATCAAGAAAATTCACCTCCTTCTTTAAATATTATCAATCAATATTTTTCTTAAAAAAAGCATTTAAAGTATAAAAAATTGAAAATTATTTAATTTTTTGTTTTATGACAAATAATTATATATGTTTTCATATTTTTGTGAAAGATAAAATTACAGCTATGTCAGAATACAATAGTAACCATTATTCTCGCCAGGATTTAGAAAACGAATTAAAATATTTAAACCTTTTATCTGATCGGTTTAAAAATATTCAGGCAGCAAGCACAGAAATAATAAATCTGGAAGCTATTTTAAATTTACCAAAAGGAACCGAACATTTTTTAAGTGATATTCATGGTGAATATGATACTTTTAGCCATGTACTTGCAAATGCATCCGGGGTTGTAAGAAAAAAGATAGATGATGTATTTGGAAAAAGCATTCGGGAAAAAGACCGTAAATTTTTAGCAACATTAATTTATTACCCGGAAGAAAAACTTGATTTAGTATTAAAAGAAGAGCCTGATCCAGAAGAGTGGTTTGCAATAATTCTTCAACGTTTAATCACTGTTGCAAGAGCTGCGGCATCTAAATATACAAGGTCAAAAGTACGAAAATCTATGCCTCCGGATTTTAGTTATATTATTGATGAGTTACTAAATGAAAGCGGAGAAGACAAGGAAGAATATGTACAGGGAATTATAACAACTATTATACGAATTGACAGGGCCGAATCTTTTATTATTGCAATTAGTAAGTTTATTCAGCGTTTGTTAATTGACAGGTTACATATTATCGGGGATATATATGACAGAGGTCCGTTTGCAGAAAAAGTAATTGAAAAACTTTTACATTACCATTCTGTAGATATTCAATGGGGAAATCATGACATTTTATGGATGGGAGCGGCATCAGGAAACCGTGCACTTATTGCCAACATGATAAGAATATCATTAAGATATAATAATCTTGACACCTTAGAAGATGCTTACGGCATAAATTTAATGCCATTGGCAACTTTAGCAATGACACAATATAATAATGATGAATGCAAACCTTTTATAGCAAAAGCAGAGGTAGATGGAAAAGATGCTGAATTAATAAAGAAAATGCATAAAGCAATTTCTATTATTCAATTTAAACTTGAAGGTCAAATAATTAAAAGGAATCCGAAATTTAATATGAAAGACCGCCTTTTGCTGGATAAAATTGACTATAAAAAAGGTACTATTCATTTAAATGGAAAAGATTACCAATTAATTGAAAATAATTTTCCAACTATTGATCCAGCCAGGCCATATGACTTATCAGCAGAAGAAGATATGGTAATTGAAAAATTATCAAACAGTATTAAAAACAGTCAAATATTACAAAAGCATATAGAGTTTCTGTTTTCTAGTGGAAATATGTATTTAACTTTTAATGAGAATTTACTCTATCATGGTTGTATTCCAATAGATGATAAGGGAAATTTTACATCTGTAGAAATTGAAGGCTCTGAATACTCAGGGAAATTATTGTGTGATCATTTCGACAGAGTAGCAAGAAAAGCTCACAACTATAGATTTACAAAAAACAATGAACCTCTAACCGACTATATGTGGTACCTATGGTGCGGCCCTAACTCACCATTGTTTGGAAAAAATAAAATGGCAACCTTTGAAAGATATTTTATTAGTGATGTAGAAACTCATGAAGAAGGGAAAAATCCATACTATTCTCTAGCCTATGAAAAAAAAGAAGTTTGCCTTAAAATATTAAACGAATTTGGACTAACAGGAAGTAATTCTCATATTATTAACGGCCATGTACCAGTAAAAGTAAAAAAAGGAGAAAGTCCTATTAAAGCAGATGGGAAACTTTTTGTTATTGATGGCGGAATGTCAAAACCTTATCAGGCTGTAACCGGAGTCTCGGGTTATACATTAATATATAATTCATATGGGCTTGTTTTGGTTGAACATGAGTACTTTGAGTCGAAGCAAACAGCTATTGCAGAAGAAAAAGATATTATTTCAAAGCAAATTTATATTGAAGCTAATGCAAAAAGAAAAAGAGTAAAACAAACCGACACCGGGAAAAAAATTATGTCGCAGATTAAAGATCTAACTATGCTTCTTGCTGCCTATAGAAGAGGATTAATCAAAGAAAGATTTGCTTAACTATATATAAATGCCTAAAATTTTCAAGTTTGGAGGTGCATTACTGAGTAAAGCCTCTAATGTTTCCCATATGTATAGGCTGGTAGAAAAGCATAAAAATCAGCCTTTGGTAATAATTGTTTCTGCTATTGGAAAAACCACCAATAACCTTGAAAAATTATATCACATATCACAAACAAAAAATCAGGAAGCCCTTAGAAAATCTTTTTTTAAAATAAAAAAGCAGCATTTTAATTTAGTAGAAACTTTAAAAGTAAGAAATGAAGATATTATCATTTCTAAACTGGAAGAGTCTTTCAGCCATCTTTACAACAAATTAAGCAATAATTATGATAATTATTATGAAGGATATGATCAGATTATTTCTTTTGGAGAAAAGTTCTCTGGAATAATTATTTATCATTTTCTTCAAAATAAACAATTACCGGTAAAATTTATTGATGCATGCGAAATTATTCATACGGATAATAAATTCACAAATGCCACAGTTAAATGGAAAGAAACAGAAAGTTTAATTAAACAGAAAGTATCAACTTCATTAAATAATGGTCAGATAATTCTCACTCAAGGTTTTATTGCCAGTAATGGGAAAGGGTTTATTACAACATTAGGCAGGGAAGGTTCAGATTTCTCCGCTGCAATTATTGCATACAGTTTAAATGCCAGAGAGGTATGTATTTGGAAAGATGTTCCCGGATTAATGAATGCTGATCCACGAATTTTTCCTGATGCAATAAAAATACCTCATATTTCCTATAATGAAGCTATTGAGTTAGCATTTTATGGGGCTTCTGTAATTCATCCCAAAACCATACAACCATTAAAAAAGAAAAATATTATTTTAAAAGTATGTCCTTTTTTTCAACCGGACTGTACTCCTACCTTAATCAATTCATCAGAAAATGATGATACCGAAATCCCCAAAATAATTTTAAAGGAACGTCAAACTTTACTTAGCATTAGCTCCAAAAATCTCGAATTTATAACAGAAGAAAATTTTTTACGAGTTTTTGAAACAATAAACAGTCACAGAGTACATATCAATTTAATGCAAAATTCTGCTGTCAGTTTTTCTATTATTTTTAATGAAAACATACATAAGCTTAATAAAATATTAACAGATCTAAATAATGATTTCATTTTAAAATACAATCAAAATCTTTCCCTGTTAACTATAAGGCATTATAATGATAAAATCATTAAAAAATATCTTAACAATAAAGAGGTTTTTCTTTCTCAAAAAAACCGGACAACTATTCAGATATTAATTAAGTAATATTAAAATAAAACAGATTGTTTTTTAGCACAGATCATTTTTTATCTTTGTCTTCAAAAAATATTTTAAGTATTTAATAAATATGTTTTAAATCATAATTAGCCATATTTTACCAGTGAAATATAAAATTATAAGCACATGAAAAAATCAATTGCAATATTATGCGGAGGAGGTCCTGCCCCGGGAATAAATTCTGTTATCAGTTCGGTAGCTAAAGCATTTCTGGAAAGTGGATATCGTGTTATTGGAATACATGAAGGATATAAAGGGCTATTCTCACCAGAACCTAACATTCAGGATATAGATTTTAAACTTGCTGATGATATTCATAAACGTGGTGGCTCTGCATTAACTATGAGCCGGTTCAAGCCAACAAATGAAGATTTTAACACTAATTTTTTCGTAAAAAATAATGTTAAACTATTGGTAACTATTGGTGGAGATGATACTGCATCAACAGCCAACAGAATATCCAACTATCTTAAAGAAAACAATGTAGCCATACAAAATATACACGTCCCTAAAACAATTGATAATGACTTGCCTTTACCTGAAAACACTCCTACATTTGGATATCAATCAGCAAAGCAAGAAGGGGTTAGAATAGCACAAACTGTTTACGAGGATGCACGTACAAGTGGCAACTGGTTTGTAGTTTCTGCAATGGGAAGAGAAGCAGGCCATTTAGCATTTGGCATTGGAGCATCCAGTCATTTTCCAATGATTGTTATACCTGAAATGTTTAATAATGTTGATGTTACTTTTGATAGAATTATTCGTTTAATTATTTCAGCTATTTTAAAAAGGAAAATCCTTGGAATTGGATATGGCCTGGCTATAGTTAGTGAAGGGGTTTTTCATTTTATGACAGATGAAGAAATAAAAAACTCAAACATTAACTTTACTTATGATGAACATGGGCATCCTGAATTGGGGAATGTTAGTAAAGCTCATATTTTCAACATTTTACTTCAGGAGAAACTAAAAAAAATAGGGCTAAAAGTAAAAAGCCGTCCTGTTGAGTTAGGATACGAATTAAGGTGCGTACAGCCAACAGCATACGACTTATTATATTGTGCCATGCTAGGCTATGGAGTAAAAATATTATTCGATAAAGGAGATTCAGGATGCATGGTTACCGCCAGTGCTCAAGGAGTTGTTAAACCATTATATCTAAAAGATGTTTCCGATGATCAGGGAAGAGTAATTCCCAGATTAGTAAATATCAAAAGCGAAAAACAAAAACTAATTTTTGATCATGGGATGCAGTATATAACTCCTGATGATTATAGTAAAGCAAAACAGTTTGTCCCCGACCCTGAAAATTATGATTTTAAAAAAATCTTAAAATGGTAATATATAGTTTCAAATATTAAAACACAGAAAAGATCTTTAAATAAAGGTCTTTTTTTTTAATTAGAACTCATTATAAATTAAATAATCAGCTTAATTATTAACACAAAAAATGTAATTTTGAATACAAATATCATTAACATGATCCGAATTTATCATAACCCCAGATGTAAAAAGTCAAGAGCGGGGCTAAATTACTTAAAAGAAAAAACAGATGATTTTCAGGTAATTGAATATTTAAAGAATCCAATATCTTTTGATGAGTTAAAAGATCTGTTAGTAAGACTACACAAAAAACCTCAGGAAATGATCAGGACTCAGGAATCTGTTTACAAACAAAATTTTAAAGGGAAAAATTTTAATGATGATGAATGGATTAAGATTCTAACTGAATATCCTAAATTAATTAAGAGGCCTATTGTAGTTAATGGGAGTAAAGCTGTTTGGGGTGATCCACCGGAAGAAATTGATAAATTATTTTAATTAACATAAAAATCTTAATACAATGGAATATAGAATTGAACATGACACATTAGGCAACGTTGAAGTTCCTGCTGATAAATATTGGGGAGCACAGACCCAAAGGTCCAAAATGAATTTTAAAATAGGCCCGGAAGCTTCAATGCCTAGAGAAATTATTGATGCATTTGCTTATTTAAAAAAGGCAGCTGCCATTACTAATAATGAATTAGGTGTTTTAGATGCTGAAAAATCCAAATATATTGGAAAAGTAGCAGATGAAATTCTAGAAGGAAAACTATATGATAATTTTCCTTTGGTAATATGGCAAACCGGATCAGGAACTCAATCTAACATGAATGTAAATGAAGTCATTGCAAATCGTGCTCATGTATTAAAAGGAGGAAAACTAAATGACAAAGAAAAATTTCTCCACCCTAATGATGACGTAAATAAATCACAATCATCAAATGACACCTTCCCTACTGCCATGCATATTGCAGCTTATAAAATATTACAAGAAGTAACTATTCCGGGAGTAAAACATTTGAGAGATACACTTGCAAAAAAGTCAGATGAGTTTAAAAATATAGTTAAAACCGGCAGAACTCATCTAATGGATGCTACACCTTTAACTCTTGGACAAGAATTTTCAGGTTATGTAGCACAGTTAGATCATGGCCTAAATGCAATTAATGCAACTCTAAATCATTTATCAGAATTAGCCCTGGGAGGGACAGCTGTAGGAACAGGATTAAACACACCAAAAGGATATGCTGAAAAGGTTGCAGGTAAAATTGCTGAACTGACAGGCTTACCATTCCGTACTGCAGCTAACAAATTTGAAGCTCTTTCAGCTCACGATGCTATTGTTGAAACTCATGGTGCACTAAAACAGTTAGCTGTTAGTTTAATGCATATAGGTAATAATATTCGCTTTCTTGCCTCCGGGCCACGTTGCAGTATAGGAGAAATTAACCTGCCTGCAAACGAACCGGGGTCTTCCATTATGCCAGGTAAGGTTAACCCAACCCAAAATGAAGCCTTAACAATGGTATGCGCACAAGTAATAGGAAACGATGTAGCTATTACTGCAGGAGGCATGCAAGGCCATTTTCAACTAAATGTATTTAAGCCTGTTATGATTGCCAACCTTTTGCAATCAGCCAGACTATTAGGTGATGCATGTGTTTCCTTTGCCGATAAAGCAGTAGATGGCACTATTGCCAACATGAAAAATATTGACAAAAATCTCAGAAATTCTTTAATGTTAGTTACCGCTTTAAATACACACATTGGATATGAAAATGCTGCTAAGATTGCAAAAAAAGCACATGCTGAGGATAAGACCCTGAAAGAAGCTGCATTAGAATTAAAATTATTGACAGAAAAAGAATTTGATGAATGGGTTGACCCTAGAAAAATGATTTAATTTTACAATATTAACTTATTAAAAGCCGGGTATTCTATTACATGAATATTCGGCTTTTAACCTTTATAAAGCATATAAAAAACCATAGAAGTTAAAGCAATTAATGTTGCCATTCCATAATATAGTAATGCATATCTATACTTCGACCTGCTGGTTTTCAATTTGGTAGTAAAAACTTTCCCAATCTGAGCCAGGATTACAGCAAAAAGCATAACACTGAAATGCTCTATTGACCAAAACCGCAAGGAAAGTATATGATTTATTTCCTGTACTGAATGAATTTCATATTTATTTGCAGGCATCAAAAAATAAAGAGCTACTCCCAAAAATAATCCTAAATAAAGCAAAACAATAAACACATCTTCTAAAAAGACAAATGTTTTAGAATAAACAGCATTGATGAATAGTCCTCTAATCAACAAAAAAGAAAAAATAACTGAAACAAACATAAACAATATGCTTGTCCATATATGAATTTGTAATATAACCGTGTACATAATTTTATTTCTTCTTCAAAAATACATAAACTGTTGATAAAGCATTCTATTAACAAAACATAATATTAATTATTTTTGAATAGCAGCACTTCTTTGTACTTTTGTAAAAAATAGTGATATGAAAAAGCAAGTTAATACAAAAATAAGTATTCATCCATTAATTAAAAACAGATGGAGCCCAAGAGCTTTTGATAATAAAGCCGTTGAAGAAGAAAAAATAATAAACATCATTGAATCCGCCAGATGGGCACCGTCAGCATATAATGAACAACCCTGGAGGTTTATTATAGGAAAAAGCGGAGATGAAAATTATTTAAAAATCTTTGATAGCCTTGTAGAATGGAATCAGAAATGGGTAAAAAATGTTCCATTGTTAATTTTAAATATTACGAAAAAGAAGTTTTCACATAATAATAAAATAAATGCTACTGCTTTATATGACTTGGGACAGTCTGTAGCATTTATGGTCTTGGAGGCCGAAAATCAAGGACTTGCATGTCACCAAATGAGTGGTTTTGACCATGAAAAAATAATAGTAACTTTTGAAATTCCGGAAGATTTTGAGCCGGTATCAATAACAGCAATAGGTTATCAAGGAGACATTTCAACATTACCAGAAGATTTTATATCTCTTGAAAAAGCAGATAGAAAAAGAAAGCCAGCAAGGGAACTTTTATTTAATTCTTCTTTTGAAAATAAAAAGTAAAATTTTCTTTAATGATAATTTATCAATTATGAAAAAAATATCACTTGCTATAATAGTAATTTTTGTTTGGATTCTTTTACCTTCATGTGGCCAAAGTAGTAGGTCAGGCAAAAAAAGAAAAACATATCTTTCCACGCAAAAAATAAATATTCCACAATTTAATGCAGATTCGGCATATTATTTTGTTAAGAAACAAGTAGAATTCGGCCCACGTGTGCCGGGGAGTTCTGCGCACAGAGACTGTGAAAAATGGCTGGAAAAAAAATTTAAGGAGTATAGCGATACAGTATTCATACAACACTTCAAAGCTAAAACCTATGATGGAGTAACAAGAAAAGGAGAAAATATTATTGCCTCTTTTGAACCGGATAATCCAAATCGTATTCTTTTAATGGCACATTGGGATTCGAGGCCGTTTGCTGATCATGATAAAAATAAAGCAAATTGGAATACTCCTATACAGGCAGCTAATGACGGGGCAAGTGGCGTAGGAGTATTACTTGAACTAGCAAGACAATTTCACCTGCATCATCCTAAGGTTGGTGTAGACATAGTACTTTTTGATTTGGAGGATTGGGGGCCTCCCAGCTATCTACACTTTAAAGGAGGTGATAAATTTTGGGCTTTAGGAGCACAATACTGGGCTAAACATCCACAGGTAAAAGGTTATTCAGCTAAATTTGGCATTTTACTGGATATGGTAGGGGCAAAAAATGCTCATTTTTTAAAAGAATATTATTCAGAACAGTATGCAAATTATTATGTAAACCTTATTTGGCGTACTGCCCGTGCATTAGGTTATGACAATTATTTCCCTAATGTTCAAGGTTTTCCAATTGATGATGATCATTTATATGTAAATAAAATTGCAGGAATACCATCAGTTGATATTATTCAACAAGATCCAAATAGCAGCAATGGTACTTTTTGGGAATATTGGCATACTACACATGATACAATGGATAAAATAAGTAAAGAAACGCTAAAAGTAGTTGGACAGGTACTTCTCAACGTAATTTATACCCAGAAATAAAAAAAGCCGGAACGAAAATATTCGAACCGGCCTTCTACTACAAAACTACAAACAAACTCTACTCAGACGCTTTCATTTCTTTTGCCGCCTCTATAAGTTGAGGAATAACTTTGAAGTTATCTCCTACTATACCATAATCAGCAGCCTGGAATATAGGGGCTTCAGGATCTTTATTAATAGCCACAATATACTTTGAAGAGCTAACCCCACCTAAATGTTGAATAGCACCTGAAATTCCAAACGCCATATATACATTAGGAGCAATAATTTTACCTGTTTGTCCAACATGCTCTTCATGAGGCCTCCAACCTTCATCTGCAACAGGACGTGAGCAAGCAAGACCGGCGCCCAACAAGTCGGCAAGTTCTTCAAGTATTCCCCAGTTTTCCGGACCTTTCATTCCACGTCCACCTGAAACAACAATATCCGCATCGGTCAATAATATTTTACCTGTTACTTTATGAGTATCTAATACTTTTGTATGAAATTCACTATCCGGAATTTCTGCATCAAAAGATTCTAATGTTATATCAACAGGACTTTCAATTACTTCGAATGAATTATGTGCATAGGTAAGCACTTTTACATCTGCATTAATTTGAATATTCGCAAAAGCTTTTTGAGTAAAAACCTTTTTCTTAACAACAAAAGGATCAATACTTACAGGAAGCCCAACAACATTAGTAACCATTCCGGCATCTAACTCAACCGATACACGAGGCGCAATAGCTTTACCCTCATTATTACTGGCAATTATTACAACTTTGGCATCCTCTTTTTGTGCAGCTTTAGCCACTGCATCAGATAAAGCTTTATTGTCCAATGATTCGAAGCGGTCATCTTCCAATTTCAAAATTTTAGAGGCTCCATATTTAGCCAAGGATTTCAATTCATCATCTTCAACTTTACCAATAGATAAAGCAGTAACGGGAAGATTTAATTCTTTAGCAATGGCATAAGCAAAAGAAATAAGTTCATAGCTTAATTTCTTAAACTTACCATCCCAATTTTCTGTATATACTAAAACTGACATTTTTTTAAAATTAAAGGTTAAAAATTAAACTACAATACTTTAGCTTCTTCTTTCAATAATCTGAGTAATTCTTTTGCATTATCTTCATCAACCATTTTGCAAGCAGCTTTTGGTGGAGGCAATTCATAATTCAGGAAAGTAGTTTTAGGGGTTGCGTCAACGGCAGGTACAACGTTTAATGGTTTTTTACGTGCCATCATAATACCTCTCATAGAAGGAATGCGAGGGTCTATTGCGATTCCCTTTTGTACAACAACAACCAAAGGAGTTGGCACTGTTAAAGTTTGAGACCCACCATCAATATCACGATGGATAGTCATATTTCCATTTTCAATTTCAATTCCAGACACTGCTGAAACAGAATTAATTCCTAACATTTCAGCCAACATTCCGCCAACGCCAGACCCATTATAATCAGATGACTCTATACCTGCCATTATCAAATCATAATCTTTGGCAACTTGTGTTAATTGGGTTGCAACATAAAATGCATCAGATGGTTCTGCGTCAATTCTAATGGCTTCATCAGCACCTACAGCAAGTGCTTTTCGTAAAGTAGGTTCTGTAATTTTAGTCCCGACATTTGCAACCGTAATTTTTTCAACTGCACCGGCATCTTTTAGTTCCAGTGCACGAGTTAATGCTAACTCGTCCCAGGGATTAATAATCCATTGTACACCGGTTGTATCGAAGGACTTATTATCTCCTGTGAATTTGACTTTAGTCGTGGTATCAGGCACATTACTAATTAAAACAAGAATTTTCATGATATACCTTTTTTAAATTTTACTTTTATTTGAAAACAAATATCGTAATTTTTTTTTAATTATTACGCATGCAAACTATTTTTTAAGAAAAAATAAGTTTTTTCTTATACCTCCCTGTAAATCTTTATCTTACAGCCACTATCTTTCAACTAAAAAAGAAATAATATAAAAAAAAGGGTTAAAAACAACCCTTAATTATATAAAAAACATAATAAATTTAAAACGTTTGCATAAAAAGAACAAAATAAACCGTTAAAAGTTAACCGGTTTATAATAAACTTTAGCTTTTAATTAAGCTTCTGGAGATAATTATTTTCTGAATTTCAGAAGTACCTTCATAAATCTGTGTTAACTTAGCCTCTCTCATTAGTCTTTCTACATGATATTCTTTCACATATCCATATCCTCCATGAATTTGAACAGCTTCTGTAGTTACTTCCATAGCAATATCAGCGGCATACTGTTTAGCCATGGCACTAGCAACAGTTATAGGTTTATGATTATCTTTTAACCATGCGGCTTTCAAACAAAGATTTCTGGCATTTTCAATTTTAACTGCCATATCAGAAAGCTTAAATGCAAGTGATTGGTGATTAATAATTTCTGTTCCAAATGCCTTTCTTTCTTTTGCATATGAAGTAGCCCTTTCAAAAGCACCTGAGGCTATTCCCAATGCCTGGGAGGCAATTCCAATTCTTCCTGCTTCCAATACTTTCATGGCAAATATAAAACCAAAACCATCATCACCAATACGATTTTCTTTTGGCACTTTCACGTCAGTAAACATAACAGAATGCGTATCCGAACTTCTCATTCCCATTTTATTTTCATGTGGACCAACAGTAATTCCCGGACTGTCTTTTTCAACAATAAAGGCATTAATACCATGAGACCTTTTTTCCGGATGTGTTTGAGCCATTACTATGTAGGTTGAAGCAGAGCTTCCATTTGTTATCCAGTTTTTTGTTCCATTTAACAAATAGTAGTCTCCTTTATCTTCTGCTGATGTATATTGATGGGTGGCATCTGAACCTGCTTCGGGTTCAGAAAGCAAAAATGCACCAATTACTTCACCTCTTGCCAAGGGTTTCAGATATTTTTGCTTTTGCTCTTCATTTGCATATTTATTTAATCCAAAACACACTAAAGAATTATTAACGGACATAATAACAGCTACTGAAGCATCCACTTTAGCAATTTCTTCCATTGCCAAAACATAAGAAACGGAATCCATTCCTCCTCCATCATACTCAGGAGGTACCATCATGCCAAGGAAACCTAACTCGGCAAGATTTTTTACATGACGAGCAGGAAATTCTGCTTTTTCTTCTCTTTCCAAAACATCCTGAATTAATTCTCTTTGGGCGTAATCTCTTGCAGCCTGTTGTATCATAAGCTGCTCTTCTGTAAATTCAAAGTTCATGGCTAAAATAATTTGTATGTTTGTCCGGGAACAAAGCTACGGATATTTTATAATTGACTGTATCTAAATTACAATTTTATACTTAACATTTTAGTAGCTGTTAAATTAAAATCATTAACAACATCATTCATAATTTCACTAACAGATTTTAGTTCATGAATTAATGATGACACCTGCCCAACTTCTAACTCACCTTCGTCAACATCACCTTCAAACATTCCCAATTTTGCCTTTGCCCTGCCTAAAATATCCAGTAACTCCTCTTTTGAAGCTCCTTTACTTTCCGCATCAGCAATTTTTTTATAAAATGAATTATGAAGCAACCTGACAGGGACAATTTTTTTCATTACCAAAGAAGTATCACCTTCATCAGCTTCAATAATTTTATTTTTAAACGATAAATTTGCCGATGATTCCAATGAAGCCGCAAAAATACTACCCATTTGTACACCTTCAGCACCCAGTGCCATCGCAGCATAAGCAGCCTTTCCCGATCCTATCCCTCCTGCTGCTATTAAAGGGGTTTCTATTATTTCTTTAATAACAGGAATTAATACCATAGTGGTTGTTTCCTCAAACCCATTGTGTCCACCGGCTTCAAATCCTTCTGCAACAATAGCATCAACATTAGCTTCAACAGCTTTTAGTGCAAATTTTTTATTTGCTACAACATGCGCTACTATTACTCCATTTTCTTTTAAAAAGGAAGTATATTTTTTTGGATTTCCAGCTGATGTAAATACAACTTTTACTTTTTCTTCTATAATAACTTTAATAATTTCATCTGTTTGGGGGTAAAGAAGTGGTATATTTACACCAAACGGTTTTGAAGTGGCTTTTTTGCATTTTTTTATATGGTGGCGAAGGACGTCCGGATACATTGATCCTGCACCAATTAATCCAAGTCCACCGGAGTTACTCACCGCAGAAGCCAATTCCCATCCGCTACACCAAATCATACCCCCCTGTATTACAGGATATTGAATATTAAACAATTTCGTTATTCTGTTATCTTTCATTTTATACTTCCTCTGAACTGTAGGTGTTAAATTTATTTCCGGTTTATATTATTAAAATACACCCATAAATAATAAAACCTTAATAAAAGTTTTAATAACTTCTTTCGATACTATCAGTTAACCCGGTATATTTTAAATATTTTTATTTTACTTGTTCAACTCTTCCATCATTCCTTTAACTACCAGGCCGGCATCTCCTTTTATGTCGAGCAAAGTTGCATCCAACATATAACAAGGAGTGGTAAACACATTATATTTATGATCATGAACAACCTGGCCATGTGTGGTAACAACATGTTTACTTCCCATTTTTTTAATAGCATCGGCAGTATCAGGATCATTTCCGATAGTTACTTCAACGCCCTGTATAACTTTGGCAACTACTGCCGGGGCAATACACAATGCACCAATAGGTTTGTGCAAATTTAACATGTCTTTAATTACTCTTTCAACATCAGGATTTACCTTAGCATCGGCACCATCAAAGGCAACGGTGGATAAATTTTTAGCGGCACCAAAACCACCGGGAAAAATCAAAGCATCATAATCCTCTGCTTTAAACTCCTTTAGCGGTTTTATATCACCTCTGGCAATTCTGGCCGACTCAACCAACACATTTCTGGATTCATCCATCACTTCACCGTTAAGATGATTTATAACATGATACTGAGGAATATCCGGAGCAAAACATTGGTATTGACCTCCCTGCTCCAAAATTGACAACATAGTCATTGTTGATTCATGAATTTCAGCACCATCATAAACACCACATCCGGAAAGCACTACTGCAAATTTTTTCTTTTCCATGATTGTATTTTTTAAGTTTTGTAGCTAAATTAATAAAATTGGAAGGACAAAATATTTAATTAAGATTTTTTTAAATAAAACATGATTAACTATTAAAAAAATGAAATTGATTTCCCACAAAATCATAACTTTGCAGTTATGAAGATTTTAATTGTAGAAGATGATTTTGAGATCCAGGATTCCATAATGCAGTACTTAACCTCAGGAGGGTTTATTTGTGAGCAGGCCTATAATCTGGAAGAATCAATAGAGAAAATAAGTTTGTTTAATTATGATGCCATTTTAATTGACATTAATCTTCCGGATGGTAATGGAACCGAACTTATTAAGGAATTAAAGATACGCAAAAAAACAAGTGGCATAATTGTTATTACCGCGAGAGACGCTATTGAAGACAGAGTAAAAGCTCTTGAATTTGGTGCGGATGATTATTTAGTTAAACCGTTTAATCTGGCTGAATTAAATGCCCGAATAAAGTCACTAATCAGAAGGATACGTTTTCAGGGCGATAACCATATTACAGCAGGAGATTTTCAAATATTTCCAAATAGCTTTAAAGTTTTGGTAAATGAAAAAATGGTTGAGTTAACAAAAAAAGAATTTGATTTATTACTATTTTTTGTTTCCAATGCCGGAAGGGTTATAACCAAAGAAAGCCTTGCAGGACAGCTTTGGGGAGACGAAATGGACTTTACTTATTCCTTTGATTTTGTTTATGCTCAGATAAAGAATTTACGAAAAAAGATTAAAGCTGCAGGCAAGCGAGACTATATTCAAACAATTTATGGAGTTGGGTATAAGTTTAACCCGTCATAATTTTGAAAAAATAAAATAAATGAAACTGCTTACCCAAACTACTTTATATTTCATAACAATATCTCTGTTTGTATTTTTACTTGGAGGCATCGGCTTATATCTTTTAATGCAAAATTTAGTTGAAAAGGAAGTTGATTCAGCTTTATTTAATCGAATTCATTATTTTCTAAATGAAGTAAACAAAACAAAATCATTAAAAAACGTAAAATTTATTGCCACTGAACCCATTGAAATTGAAAAAATATCTCACCCTGAATTAAAGAAAGCATATCAACTAAAAGATACCGTATTATATAATCAAATTACTAAAACTTATTCTCCCTACAGACGCCTTACCACCTATATTAATTCAGGAAATGCGTATTATCAGGTAAGAATTTATAAATCTCTGATATCTTCAAATATCTTAATTGAAAAGGTAGCATTGGTAACTACCTTAATGCTTCTATTATTTCTTTTAATGGCTTACTTTTTAAACCGCTATTTATTTGCTAAAGTGTGGTCCGACTTTTTTATTACCTTAAATAAAATACAAGATTTTAGTTTAACAAAACCTCAAAAAGAAGCTTTTGGTGAATCAGAAATAATAGAATTCAATGCGTTAAACAAAGTTCTAAATAAAATGACAGATAAAATTATATTTGATTATAAAAACGTTAAAGAATTTACCGGAAACCTTTCTCACGAAGTACAAACACCATTGTCAATTATAAAAAACAAAACAGAACTTTTAATTCAGGAAAATCTTAATGAAAGACAATTTGAGCTGGCAGGCTCTATAAATTCAGCAACTAACCGTCTTTCAGGAATTGTTAAAAGCCTTGGTCTTATTGCAAGAATTGACAAAGGCAGCTTTACAGACACAGAAAAAATTAATTTTCAAAAACTTATTGAAGATCAAATTCATAATTTCCAACCACTAATAGATGCAAGCCGCATTAATATTAACTTTATAAAGAGCGATAACCTTCAATTTATAATGAGCAAAGAATTGTCTGTAATTTTAATTAATAACCTGATTAAAAATGCCATACGCCATAATGTAAAAAACGGATTCATTCGTATCATTCTTGATAATAATAGTTTAATTATTGAGAACTCGGGTACCGACCCCGGCATGCCAACCGAACTCCTTTTTGACCAGTTTACCCAAGGTTCAGATGGAGGGACAATGGGAGTGGGTCTTTCCATAATAAAAAAGATTGCCGACCACTATAAAATCCGTATTAATTATCAATATAAGAAAAATGTACATAAAATACTCTTACATTTCCCATCTTAAACTTCCAATAAATAAATAAAAAAATAATTTTAATATTAACCTGAGTTCTACATAAGACTTTGCTTCAGTCATAGATAATTTTTTCCTGGACAACGCAAAATTTCGCAGGACTATCGGGATAATTCAAGGAATTTTGCGGAAGTATAGGGGAAAATTATCATGACCCTTTAGGGAAAGCCAACAAAAAGCCATCTTTGAAGAAAAAAAAACCTTGAAATAGCCCGCTATTCCTTCTGTTTTTTTTCTCCAAATCTCACTCCCTGTTGGCTTTCTGTAGCTAAAGTCTTATGTCGAGCTCAGGTTATTATCTTTTTAAATGTAATTTTTCAGATTTGCTACAGAAAGTATTGTTTATTTTGTACTGTGAAAAGA
>WGGC01000199.1 GCA_015491905.1 Bacteroidales bacterium
CCTCGTTTACTTGGATTAGCATTTATACTTCTACGAGCATTTACTCTCATAATATTAAATGAGGCGTATAAATCATCAAAAAAGTTATTATTAATATCTTTCCCTTTTACATCAGAATTACTTAATATCCATTGATGATTTTGCTTGTCTAAAATTTCACAAAACTCTTTAAGCCTTATTTGTTCAGCATCATCAAATTCATCCTTTGCGTATGAATTGAAACTGGAAGTTTCATTTAATGGTTTGTAAGGCGGATCAAAATAGAAAAAAGTGTTTTCTTCTGCATATTTTAATGTCTCAGAAAAATCTCCGTTTAAAACTTCAACTTTTTGTAAAACTTTTGAAACAGCCATTAAATTTTCTTCATTGCATATTTGAGGTGTTTTATAACTGCCAATTGGCACATTAAATTCATTCTTGCGATTTACCCTATAAAGTCCATTAAAACAAGTTCTGTTTAAGAAAATAAATAATGCACTTTGCGTTGTTTGATTAGAATTTCTCAAATTAAACAAAGTTCGTTTTTCGTAGTAGTATTCTTTTTTTGCGTCTTGATTTTCTGCAATATTATGATATTCAACTTCCCATTTTTTAAGAATTTTAATTAATTCTTGAACATTATATTTAATTGTAAGATAGGAATTTGTAAGGTCTTGGTTTATATCATTAATTATTGCTTTTTCCATATTTGGGTATTGTTCTAACATCCAAAATAATACAGCACCACTTCCTACAAATGGTTCAATGTATGTAAACTCATTTGTATTAATATTTTTTGGAAGTTGTGCTTTGATTTGTTCAATCAATTGGGTTTTTCCACCAGCCCATTTTAAAAAAGGTTTTGCTCTCATATTTTATACTACTAATGTTTTTAATGCCTTTTGCATCCCTTTTTTCGCATAAGGCTCATTTTCTACTACATCTAATACTTTATCACAAACCCACAAAGTCAAGAGTTTATCTTCTTTTTCATTATAATATTCTGCAAGTTTTATCACTTGTTGTCTATTCAATCGCCTTTCTCCTCTCTCAATCTTACTAATCATTGCAGTGTCAATCTCAAGATAAGAAGCAACTTGTCTAAGTAAGATCTTTTTGCTTTCTCTTATTTTTCTAAGTTCTTGTCCTAATTTTTTCATTGTCTTATTTGTGACTTGTCAATTATGGGCAAATATATAATTTCTTTTTGAGGGTTGGAAAGATTTTACTCTTTTATTTTTTAGGGTAGAATTACGTGTGTTGGCAGAAAAAAATATACAATTAGGGAGGGGGCAATAAACACTGAAACCATTCAAGCGATTCTAAATTCTGTAAAAAGAATTAAAGAATCTAAGGTTGCTTTTCCACAAACAGATTCTTTTGCCAGTGTAATAAATCTTTGCGAATTATTGAATAAATATTCAAAATTAGATAGAGATTATATTACAGAAAATTATGATTTTTATTCAAGGCAAACAAATTATTATACAGAAGCTGCAAGATATTTGGGCCTTGTAGATAAAAAAGTGGAAAGTGGACAAGTGTTCTATTTTCTATGCAAACAAGGGAATAAGCTATTTACTTTATCAATAGTTGATCGTCAATTAGAATTTATTAGATTAATAGTGATTCATTCAGTTTTTAGTGCTGTGTTGAAATTATACTTTAAGGAAAGTGTAGAGCCTTCTAGGCAGGAAATTGTGAGTATAATGAAAAATTCAAAAGTATGAAAATTAACAAACCGTATGGTGAAATGAAAATGAAGCACCTCTAAATGCACACGCTTTATACATAAACCGATAAATAGGGCCAAAAAATAACAAAGGCGACTACTAATGATGCTAATGCTAAAATCAGAACAGCAGCGGCAGCAATATCTTTAATCTGTCCAATGGCAGGGTTATATTCAGTGTCAATAAGGTCGCAGAGTTTTTCGATGGCTGTGTTGAAAATTTCAGCAGACAATACAAGAGCAACCATAATAATTATTATGGCCCTTTCTGTCCCACTGAGGGGCCAATAGAATGCGGCAGATATACTAATAAGCATTGCCAGAAGATGAATTTTGAAATTGCGTTGTGAATGACGCATTAGCGCAAGACCTCTAAAGGCATAAACAAAGCTTTTTAGTAATCCCATAAAGCCACTGTTGGTGCTTGGTTTCATTGTTGATATTCCATTGATATATTATAAGTCCATAGTTCGTTTTATGGCGATAATGATTATCGCTAAATAAAAGAAACTGTTATTTGTATTAATCTCATTAATAATGAAAACTAAGTTTGCAATAAGATTACAAATCTAAAGAAAAATAAAGCGCAAAAAAACATACCTTTGTCAGGCAAAAGAGCATACTATGATTCCAAAGGAAAAAGTTCAGGAAGTTATCGACACAGCAAGGGTTGAGGAGGTAGTAGGAGAATTTGTTCATCTTAAAAAGAGAGGGGTAAACCAGATAGGATTATGTCCCTTTCATAATGAGAAAACACCTTCTTTTATTGTTTCGCCCGCCAAAGGAATTTTTAAGTGTTTTGGCTGTGGAGAAGCAGGATCTTCTGTGGATTTTATTATGAAGCATGAGCATTATACTTTTCCTCAGGCAGTTAAATGGCTTGCTCAGAAATACCATATTGAAATACAGGAAGAAGAGCAAAGTCCGGAACAAATTGAAGCGGAGAATGAGCGAGAAGGTCTTTTTAACATTACTAACTTTGCGGCAAAATTTTTCGAGAAGACCTTATACGAAACAGAAAAGGGGAAAGCCATTGGCTTAAGTTATTTCAATGAACGCGGCTTTAGCGAACAAACCATAAAGAAATTTCAGTTGGGATATTCTCCTGAAACATGGGATGGCTTGTCAAAGGCCGCTATTGAAGCTGGCTATACCAAAGAATATCTTGTGAAAGCAGGCTTGGCTATTCAAAAAGATAATGGCAATGTTTATGATCGCTTTCGCAATAGGGTTATTTTTCCCATTCATAATGCCTCAGGAAGAGTACTAGGTTTTGGCGGTAGAATTCTTATCACCGATAAAAAGCAAGCCAAGTATGTTAATTCACCGGAAACCCTTATTTACAATAAAAGCAATGTGCTTTTTGGATTGTTTACAGCTAAAAATGCCATAATAAAGCAAGACAATTGTTTATTGGTTGAAGGCTATACTGATGTTATTTCCCTTTTTCAATCGGGAATAGAAAATGTGGTTAGCTCCTCCGGAACCTCCTTAACTACCGGACAGATAAAGCTTATAAAACGTTATACTCAGAATATTACAATACTGTACGATGGAGATGCAGCCGGAATAAAGGCTTCCTTTAGAGGGATAAATATGATTGTTGAGGAGGGCCTTAATGTAAGGGTGGTATTATTTCCCACAGGGGAAGATCCTGATTCGTTTGCCCGCAGTCATAATTCGGAACAACTGGAAACCTTTTTGAAAGAAAACGCTCAAGATTTTATTCATTTTAAAGCCGATTTACTTAGTAAGGAAGCCGGTGATGACCCGGTGAAGAAAGCAGGTGTTGTTAGGGAAATTATTGAGACAATAGCACTGGTTCCAGAGCAACTTAACAGGATTTATTTTATCAGAGAGACTTCTGAGTTGCTCAATGTTAAAGAAGAAATTCTTACCAATGAGGTAATTAAAGTACGCAGGAAGCAATATTATAAAGAAAGCAATAAGCAAGAGTATAAGCCGGAGCCATCACCTCCTTCCAGTGAGCGACAAATAATAAAGACAGAGGAGGGCAATGTACACCAAGAGAGAGAGGTAGTGCGATTGCTCCTTAATTATGGCAGCATGGAATTTAATCCGGATGACGCCAAAATATTGGAAATGTTGGAGGAAAAACAGGACGCTGAAGAAGCGATTTCTACTGTAGCCGATTTTATTATTGAAGAACTTGAAGAATTTGATGATGAGAAGATAGAATTTAGTGATGTTTTGGCCCAAAAGATTTACAATGAATTTGTTAGCGCTTATGAAAACGAAACCATTCCTTCAGAGAAATTTTTTGTAAACTATTCGGAGGAGAATGTTCGGAAATATTCAGTCGATTTACTCACTCAGCCCTATATGTTGAGTCCCAATTGGCTCGAGAAACATAAAATATCTATTAGTGAAGAAACGAACTTTGAGGTAATAGCACGAGCATGTATAGAAGCAGTATATTCATTAAAGTCGAGAATAATAAAAAACAAATTAATAAAACTTCAGCAAAAGATACAGGATGAAAATAGTGAAGAAGGAGAGAAAATAAATATTATGTTGGAATATAGAAATCTTCTGGCAATAAAAAATCAAATCGACTTAAGCTTGGGGAGAATAGTGGTAGAATAGAATGCTGCCAAAATAAATAAACTGCTTAGTATCATATTTTAGAAAATAGTTCTGTCCATGATAAGACTGATAAAAGTGTATTTTTGCAGCCCTAAATTTATAATATATTATTTATGATTACAGCAGAAGATATTGAAATAATGTCACCGGTTGGCTCCTACGAGATGCTAATGGGAGCAATTCAAGGAGGTGCTAACTCCGTATATTTTGGAATAGAGAATTTGAATATGCGTTCTAAGTCTTCCAAAAATTTTACCATTGAAGACTTAAAAAAAATTGTAGCCATTGCCAATGAGCACAAAGTGCGAACTTATATCACACTCAATACCATCATTTATGATAAAGAGTTGAGCAAGATGCGTGAGATTGTAGATGCTGCTAAAAAATATGGGGTTACTGCAATAATAGCTTCTGATGTATCGGTGATACAATACGCTTATTCTCAAGGTGTTGAAGTACATATCTCCACACAGAGCAATGTTACTAATATAGAGGCGGTAAAATTTTATGCTCATTTTGCAGACGTAATGGTAACGGCCCGGGAACTTAATCTAACACAAGTAAAAGCGATTGTTGATACCATTGAGAAAGAGCAAATTAAGGGTCCCGGCGGTAAACTTGTGGAGATAGAAATCTTTGCTCATGGGGCATTGTGTATGGCTGTATCGGGGAAATGCTATATGAGTCTTGACACGATGAATTCATCGGCTAATAGAGGAGCATGCTTACAACCTTGCCGTAGAAAATATGAGCTTAAAGATAAGGAAAGTGATATTAAATTTGAGATAGATCAGGAGTATATTATGTCGCCCGAAGACCTTAAGACCGTTGACTTTGTTGATAAGATGCTTTATGCCGGAGTGCGCGTTTTAAAGATTGAAGGACGTGGAAGAAATCCGGAATATGTGAAAGTAGTAACCCAAGTGTATCGAGAGGCAGTGAATGCTTATTTTGCCGGAGAATTTAGCCAAGAGAATATAGCCAAATGGAATGCTCGCCTTGCCAGTGTATATAATAGAGGCTTTTGGGATGGCTATTATTTGGGACGCAAGATGGGAGAATGGACAAAGATTTATGGTTCACAAGCAACACAGCGTAAAATATATGTGGGTAAGGTTACTAATTTCTTTAGCAAGTTGGGCGTGGCAGAAATAAAACTTGAAAGTCATGAAATAGAGCTGGGAGACAAGTTCTATATTCAAGGAGAAACTACCGGGGTTTACGAAGGTAAAATGCAAGAAATGCGTTTAAATCTGGAGCCCGTAACCAAGGTGGTGAAAGGAGATGTATTCTCCATTAAAACTGATGGGATAATTCGCCGCAATGATAAACTCTATAAAATTGTTGAAGTAGAAGAAGTTATTTTATAGATTGTACTTTTTCGAGAAAACAGATAGAAACAGTACTGTCCGATAAAAATTTTCATAGAATCATCGACAATCAATTATTTACCTCGTTCCTAAAGCCTACCTATTCGGTAGACAGAGATGTAAATTATTGGCATCCAATAAATAAGTATATTGCTGACTGAGGCAATATTGTTTGGTAATAATTTACAGCCTCCTATTTTTTTCGAATAATAGTGCCTTTAAATATATTTTTTTAGTTAAGTATTGCTGCCTTCAAATATTTTTTTATCTTTAGTGTCAATAAAAAAAGATAAAATTGAGACTTCGATCGTATCCCATATTACGTTTGTTAATCTGGTATATTTTAGGCATTTTGTTGGCATTTTATGTTCTGAAATTTACCATTGCATGGTATTGGCTAATACCATTTTTGGCTGTATCTGCCTTTTTGGCTTTTCCACATCAATATCTTTTTACCTATCGCTATCGCTTTTTGTCGGGCTCAGTTATTTATATTGGGTTTGTTTTTCTGGGTATGGCCAATTATCAATATCATTTTGATAGGAATAAGGCCATGTATTTTGGTAGGTATAGGGGTAAAACTCACCAATATGAGGTCCAAATTAATCAATTGCCTTTGGATAGAGCCAAGAGTATAAAGTTATTTGTAAAGATAAAATCGTGCTATGTCCATGGACAATCAAAACAATGTCAAGGGAAGGCTATTCTATATTTACAGAAGGACAGTGCAGCACAACAATTAAGTTATGGTGACAAACTGATTATCACTAAACCATTGGAAAGAATCCCCCCGGCAAAGGCACCGGATGTATTTGATTACAGAAAATACTTATCGTTGCAAGATATTCACTATCAAGCTTTTTTAAGATCGTATAATTGGAGTAAAATTGAGTCGGTTTCCGGTGTCAATATATTTTTATTGGCTCAGAAATTACGTTTAAAACTGCTAATGATACTCCGGAAGAATAAGCTCAATGACGATGAGCTTTCTGTGGCCGCAGGGATGTTATTGGGAATGCGAGATATGCTCTCGCCTGAGTTATCAAGAGCTTACGCCGGGGCCGGGGCAATGCATATCCTTTGTGTTTCGGGGCTTCATGTGGGTATTATATTTCTGATTTTCAATTTTTTGTTAAAACCCTTGCAAAGACATCGGCATGGTAAACTAATTAAAGCAACGAGCATAGTTTTAATTATTTGGTTTTATGCATTGCTAACAGGGCTTTCACCCTCCGTTGTGCGTGCGGCAAGTATGTTTAGTTTTATTATTATAGGTCAGAATTTTCGAAGGCCGGTGAGTATTATTGGCTCATTGTCGGGATCGGCACTGATGCTGCTGGTATTAAATCCTGCCCTAATTTTTAATTTGGGATTTCAATTGTCCTATTCTGCCGTATTAAGTATTGTATTACTCCAGAAACCCATTGCTAATTTATGGAAACCCTCCTTGAAGATTATAGATTTAATATGGCAACTTATAGGTATTTCCATTGCAGCGCAAATTGGAACAGCCCCATTGACAGTATATTATTTTCATCAATTTCCAAGTTTCTTTATTCTTACTAACCTAATTGTTATCCCATCGGCTTACCTAGTAATTATTCTTGGTATCCTGGTAATTATTACATCTCCCATAACGTGGATTTCAAGTGTGATAGGAAAAGCGTTGAGCATCATACTTTTTCTACTTAATAATGCAATTACCGGTATCGAGAATCTTCCTTTTGCCGTAATTCATAATTTATATCTCAGCACCTCTGTTTTTGTCCTATTAATAGCCTTAATCCTATCGATTAGTGTATGGTTGGTACTTAAAGTAAAGAAGTTTATTTATGTAAATATGGTGTTACTAATTTTTCTATTAATTGCATGGCAAAACAATTATGATTTGAGTAATGAACTTATTATCTATCCGGGTAGAACAAAATATATTGCCATTTATGCCAATAGAAAGGCATGGATAATAGGCGATAGCAATTTGATAAAGCATCCTAATGCACTAAACTATTTTGTAGAAAATCATGAGATGCATAAAGGAATAAAAAAGAGAATAATAATATTGCAAGATACACTCTCAGACTATACTACGTCATACTTTAGCTTTCGGTATCCTTATTTGAAAATAGGGAATAGAAAGCTTAAATTTATCGATAATACAAGGATAAATACTTCTTTCGATGAATTTGATGTTGATTATTTGATTTTTAATACGAGTAAGGGCAAAGTATATTTTACTAATAATCAAAAAGCAGAGCTAATACTAAGTAATACCCTTGCGCCATGGAGCCGGAAGCAACTTATCCGGAATGCCGAAGACCATCTGATAAAATATTATGATATTAGAAAAAAAGGAAGTTGGCAATTGTTTTTTTAATTAGCCCCAATGACATTTGGTTATAAATAGCAGCAAATCAGAAGGTAACATCAAATTTTATGTAAGAGGAGATAAAGCAGAATATTTCATACCTTTGCCCCTCAAAATATTTTAATAAGAAAACTAATAATGGCAACTACTTCAGATTTTAAAAACGGATTAGTAATGAATTTCAATGGTGAATTATATTCTATTGTTGAATTTCAACATGTAAAACCAGGTAAAGGACCGGCCTTTGTCCGCACGAAACTTAAAAATGTAAAAACAGGTAAGGTTATTCCCAATACTTTTACAGCAGGAGTAAAGATCGATGTTCAGCGTGTAGAACGACGTCAGTATCAGTACTTATACAATGATGGTTTAGATTATCATTTTATGAATACCGAGACCTATGAACAAACATTTATTCCCGGCACTATTATCAATGCTCCCGACTTGATGAAAGAAGGCCAAATGGTAGAAATAGTATTTCATGCTGAGACAGAGACTGCATTATATTGCGAACTTCCTCCATTTGTTATATTAGAAATTACCTATACCGAACCGGGAGAGAAAGGAAATACCGCCACCAATACTTTTAAGGATGCCACAGTAGAAACCGGAGCAACAGTTAAAGTTCCTTTGTTCATCAACACCGGAGAACTTATAAAAGTAGATACCAGAACGCATGCTTATTCAGAGCGTGTAAAAAGTAAATAGAATAGACCACTATTAAATTACAATATTAAATAAAGTCCCGATGGGTGAAAACATGGTTTTCACCCATCGGGACTTTATTATTATACGATAATTATACTTGAGAGCGTTTTTTTACCGGGTTAATAATTTAAATCCTACTCCATGTACATTGATAATTTGAATGCTCTCATCCCCTTTAAGGTATTTTCTTAATTTGGTAATATACACATCCATGCTCCGCGCATTAAAATAGCTATCATCTTTCCAAATTTTATTCAGCGCAATACGACGATCCAAGGTTTCGTTTTCGTTTTCGCAAAGTAATTTAAGTAGAGCCGCTTCCTTACTCGTCAGCTTTTGGTCTTCACCACAGCAGCTAAGTTTTTGGTGCTCAAAGTTGAAATGATATTTCCCTATGTCATATTCCATCTTATTCTCTCCGCCATCAATTTTTCCTGAGCGACGTAGGATAGCCGATAAACGGGCCAAGAGAAGTTCCATATTAAAAGGTTTGGTGATATAATCATCACCACCAAGTTCAAAGCCTTTAAGTTTATCCTCCTCCAGAGATTTAGCGGTAAGGAATAATATGGGAATAAGTTTATCTGATTTGCGAATATTAGTAGCCAACGTAAATCCGTCCATAATAGGCATCATTACATCAAGAATCAAAATCGCATAGTTGCTATTCTTGTGAAAGCCCAATAGGGCTTCTTCGCCATTAACAAATAAGTCTATATCAAATCCTTTGGCTTGGAGATATGTTTTTAATATTTTCCCTAAATTAGGGTCGTCTTCTGCAAGTAAAATTCTAACTTTTTCCATGATATATTAATTTTAGTGTTTTTATATTAGTTTAATAATAAGTTAAACAGCGCCACTTATTCAGCGCAAGTTGTTTTAGTATAATCCATTGGTATTTTTATATAGAAATTGCTCCCTTTACCAACCTGACTTATCAGGCCTATGAAGCCATTATGTTTCTCAACTACGGCTTTTACATAGCTTAATCCAAGTCCAAAACCCTTTACATTGTGTACATTACCTGTTGGTACACGATATAATTTATCAAAAATTTTCTTTTGATTGGCTTTGGAAATTCCTATTCCATTGTCCTTTACTGAAATGGAAAGACAGTCACCATCATTTTTTGTGCTCACCACAATTTCAGGGTTTTCAAAAGTATATTTATTGGCATTATCAATTAAATTGTAAAGTAAATTGGTGAGGTGTAATCGATCCGCATTAACAATAAAATGACGAGCCTGTAAGTCAGTCAATATTTTCCCGCCTCTTTGTTGAATCATCATTTCGTTGCTATGAACTACTTCTTGAATCAACTCATGGACATTTAATAAGGTAGTATTTAATTTTAACTTACCTTTATCAATGATGGCTGTTTGCAATATTTTCTCTGCCATGCTGCCTAAACGTTGATTTTCATCTTGGATAATAGAGATATAACTCTCATAAAGTTCAGGTGATTTCTCCATGTCATCATCACTTAAAGCTTGGCATGCCAGTGAAATAGTAGAAATTGGCGTTTTAAACTCATGGGTCATATTATTAATAAAATCATTTTTTAAATCCGACAATTTGGATTGTTTGATGATAGTAGTAATACTATACGAAAAAAGATAGATTACAGCCAGTATAATTATAATAGATAAAAATAACATTAGGCTCATTTCCTTTAATAGATAAGCTCTTTCTTTGGGAAAGTAAACCATCAAATAAAGATGCCGGCTTTGATTGTTGGAAACAAAAGGAAAGGCATACGCTTTCTCCAAGTATTTATTTTCGTTAATATCAGGATCGTGAAAAAGAAAATAGCTACCCTTTTGTTCAAAAATATTAAAGCGATAGTGGGCGTAAATATTATTATGATGTAATTCACTTTGTATAATGCTATCGATTTGGGCATAAGAAAATTCAGGATTGTCGAAAATAGGATTGTCAAAAATAGGAACGACATTAAAGGCAGAAGGGAAAACCAGATTGAAAGTTATTGAATCGCCTTTATAGTTGAAATGCTTAATTAATTCACCATTAACAATACTTGCTTTAGGTCCGGCAGGGATAAGTGGTGCTCCCATCATTTTATGAAGCCTGTTTTTGGCACTATAAGCCTCAAGCTTATTAATGCGTTGCATTACTTTGGTAAAAGTACGTTGTATATCGTTACTGAAGGCTGTTTCCTTAATGGTAAGCGCATTGCGTACCCAAAGCATTTGCATTAGCAAAAGCCCTGCCATTACCAAACCCATGGCCACACTAATACTGATTATCTTTTTACTGTTCATCGCAGACAAAGGTAATAATCTTTAGTATAAGCAGACATTCTATTGGTTGTAATTAACAGATTTTAAGCTTTGTTTAATTCCTTTAACTTTTGGCAATTCTTTTCTGTATTACTTTTGCCGCATTAGTTAAAGAGATAGTATCCCAAAATCTATCGAACACAATACAATACTATATAAGTTGGTCGTTCCTATATTCCTGTGCAAGATCCCAAAATAGCGACCAACAACCTGTGATTTTATAGAAAAGGGCAAACTCCCCGTTTGTCCTTTTTGTGTTTTATCCCCCTAGCTCCCTTTTAGCAAAAAGGAGGATAAGGATTGCTAATTGTGGTAGCAGATTTAATAAATGATGAAAAATACAATCTATTAAAATTCTTATTGTTAATAAACAATGAAATTTAATAAAGTGAAATACAAAGAAAGTCTATTAAGTTTTATGCAGTAATGACTGACAAAAACAAAATAGACTTAATTGGCGTGAGCCTTGTCTTTTGGGCAACTAGCTGGCTGGCAGTACCTTTAATTTAATACAATGAATTCTTTTAAATCAGAATATAGAAACTTATCAATTTCGGTTTTATCGTTGACTTCGGTTTCGGAAAAAGCGAAGGCAAATACGGGATAGGTTTTGTAATCTGTTTTATGGATATGTAATAAATGATTAAAGCTCTTGGTAAATTTGGAATAATCAATAGTTTTGATATCTGACAGGGCGATATCACGAGGGATATCGGCAATAACAACATTATATTGCTTATTTTTTTTGTCTTTTAATATTTCTTTCCAGTTAGGAGATTTTTGTTTAAACAGATATTCATAAGGATTAATTCCCCAAGCATAGTAGGCCATATCGGTCATGCACCAACCGGCAAAACGCAGTGGATTCGATTCGATGGGGATAACATTTCCCTGTGGGGTAATTCTAAATTCAATATGCATAGGAAAGTTTGAGACCTGAGTCTTTTGTCCTATTTTATCCAATTCGTTGATGAATTTATCATAAGTTTTCTCAAATACCGCCGCCGAAGAGAAATACAATCTGTCAGCAACATCTTTTCCATCAGAGAAAATATGTTCGTAGATATTAAGGATTACTGCTTTACCGTCTTTATTATAATAAGCATCTACAGCATATTCATCACCGGGAATAATTTCTTCAATTAGGAATTCCTGATTATCCATCACTTCTGTGGGATATAGGCCGTTAATTTCTTCCAATTCGATTTTTAATTTATCGATGGCTTGTGAAAATTCATTGGCATTTTCAACAACATATATTCCCATGCTGAAAAATCCAACAGCAGGTTTTATTATTGCCGGGTATTCAATTTCATCAGGGCTTAAATTTATCAGCGCATTGAGGGCATATTTCTTAAATTTAAAGTCGGGATATAAGTCTTTTAGCATTTCTCTAAAAAGAGCTTTATTCTTAAAATATTGAATCTGCTTTGGAAGTTTAGTATTCGATAGGTTTTTATTAATCCAATTTAACGAATTCTCTGTATTGCTATAGATAATAGGAAAATTAGTATAGTCTTTAACCGATTGACTTACATTGAGAAGACAATCTCCCATCTCTTTCTCAATATCTTTAGTTGCCTCTGTCTCAGCAACTTTATAATTGTTTTTCTTAATAGTATCTTTTAATAGATCCGACACATAAGGTTTGTCTAATAATATCATTTCAGTAATAAATTTTAATATAAAAAAATGGCGCTTTTAGTAAATAGCAATTATTCAAATAATAAGCCGGTATATCAAGTAAAAAACTGATAGTCAAAAGAGAATATAAAAAATCGTAGTGAATGGATATTTTGGAATAATTTCTTTTAAAAAAGCAATAAGCAAATCAATAAACACATTATCTAATCGCAACATAGATTTATTAGATAATAATCTGAACAATAGATATTTATACAGTTCAGCAATTCCAACAAAAGCATCTCACAGCTTATTTTATGTTAGTAAAATATGGCTGATAAAAACCTATTGTTGAGTTTGCAAATGTAGCTTATCTTTAACTATATAAAGAGTAATTTTAAATGATATTTCTTTCTTTTTTTAGTGCTGGAATCTGTTTTTGTAATGAGTTGTAGATTTGATAAATCAGGAAAAATACAATCTATTAAAAGCCTTTTTGTCTAGAAACAAAAAGGAAGCGAAAAGTTCAAGGCTTGATAAGCACTATTTTTATCAAACATTAATGTTAGCAAGACTACTTTAAAAAAGCTATGTTAAATTAATGTTATATTTGCAGAGCAGTAAGCAAATACAACAGAACAATGTTATAGCTTTGCGAAGAATAAAAGAGATACTTTTTGCTTATGAAAGAGGACAACAAATCAGCGTATAGAATTCTATTGGCGGATGATGAGCCTGATATTTTAGATTTTTTGGGATATAATTTGCGTAAAGCTGGCTTTGAAGTATATACTGCTTTGGATGGACGTAAAGCTATAGAAGAAGCAAAAAGAGTGCTTCCCCACTTGATTATATTGGATGTAATGATGCCTAATATGGATGGTATTGAGGCTTGTGAACTAATGAATAAGATGCCGGAATTGGAAGATTCCATAAAGATATTTCTTACGGCTCGTTCTGAGGATTATAGTCAAATTGCAGGTTTTGAAGCCGGTGCAGATGATTATGTAAGCAAACCCATTAAACCTAAAGTGTTTATTAGCCGTGTGCGAGCGTTGCTTCGCCGTATAGAAAAGGATAAATCAGCCAACCTTAAATCAGATTCCATAATTCGTTTTAATAATTTGGTGATTAATAGTGAACAATATACTGTGGAACGGAATGGTGAGGAAATGGTTTTACCACGAAAAGAATTTGAACTTCTGCGATTGTTAAGTTCTAAACCGGGTAAGGTTTTTACCAGAGAAGAAATTCTTGCCAAAGTATGGGGCACCCTTGTAGTTGTTGGCGATAGAACTATTGATGTGCATATTCGAAAACTGCGCGATAAATTAAAACTGCAAAATATTAAAACAGTAAAAGGAGTAGGCTATAAATTTAAAGAGATAGAATGAAATCAAAATCAGATCCAAAAGTTTTAAGTTTTAATACAGCAATAATTTTACTTATTGTAAATATAATTGCTTTTATGGTGTTTGGATTACTTTATAAAAAAATGGGTTACTGGGCCATTGCCATCGCTTTTCTAGTTGTCGCTATAGTGGATTATTACATTATATATCACGTACTTGAGTCATTCATTTACAAAAAGATTAAACTTATTTATAAAACCATTCATCGTTTAAAGAGGGGGAAAAATTTTAAGGAATCAGACATTGTGGGGCAAAAAGATTTGTTGGAGAATGTAAATACAGAAGTGCTGGAGTGGGCAAAAATGCAGAAAGACGAAATTCAGAGCATGAAGACTTTGGAGCAGTACCGTAGAGACTTTGTTGGAAATGTATCTCATGAACTGAAAACACCTATTTTTAATATTCAAGGCTATATTCTTACCCTTCTGGATGGAGGAATTGAAGATAAGGATATTAACTATAAGTATTTGAAAAAATCATCAAAAAGTGTTGATAGAATGATTAATATCGTTAAAGATCTAGAGCAAATATCTGCTTTAGAATCCGGAATGATTGATATTAATCCCGTTAAAACTAATATTTTGGGATTGACTTTAGAAGTTATTGAATTTCTTGAAGTGAAAGCAGCTAAAAAAAATATACATCTCTTCCTTGCCAAGGGTAATAATCAGCTTCCTATATGGGTTATGGCTGATAATGAGAGAATCCGTCAAGCACTTATAAACCTGATTGACAATGCAATAAAGTATACAGGTAAAGATAAGCATCCTTACATAAAGATTAGTTTTTATGATATGGATGAAAATATATTGATAGAAATAAGCGACAATGGCATGGGCATCGCCATGGAAAATATCCCCTTTCTTTTTAATCGATTTTATCGAGTTGATAAAGCACGGTCGCGCGATCAAGGGGGTACAGGATTAGGCTTGGCAATAGTAAAACATATTATTGAGGCTCATAAGCAAACCATCAATGTAAGAAGTAGCCTTGGTGTAGGAACGACCTTCTCATTTACCTTAAAAAAAGCAAAAAACTAAACATTCGATTTAACTAGTTGGAGAGAAATACTAACTAAATCCGGTGGATAGTTATAAAGAGTATAGATTGATTTAAAACACATTTTTTTATTCCCGGACTCCTTGTTCTGTTTAGCTTTAGCGAGCAGTAAATGACTTATTAAAACTCGGTAAAAGAAGGATAATAAATTTTCCCAATAATATTTTGAGTAAAAGGTAGAAAAAACTTGTTCAAATTTAAAAATGTATTACCTTTGCGCACTCAAATAACAATACAAAATCTACCATTAGTTTTGTTATTAACAAGCTCGTTCAGACAATGATTCTAATTAATAGTTGGGATTATTAATACACTAGTTTTGAATTACTATTAAAGTCTGAACCACTAATACAAATGCCCAGGTGGCGGAATTGGTAGACGCGTTGGTCTCAAACACCAATGAGGTAACACTCGTGCCGGTTCGACCCCGGCCCTGGGTACTAAAGCGGAATTCTCATTTTAATGAGTTTTCCGCTTTCTTTTTTCTCCTTATAAGCTTTTGAAAACAA
>WGGC01000200.1 GCA_015491905.1 Bacteroidales bacterium
CACTGGCCATTATTTTACCCGAATATAAGCCTTACGATTTTATTATAAAGTCAGGTTTGGGTGATGATGCTGGTTTTATTCCCACAGATGAGCAAATGCGCCATCTTGATTTTCCTGAGATATTTGCAGTGGGTGATGCAACATCTTTGTCTGTTCCAAAATTAGGGCATATTGCTGTAATACAAGCCGATATTGCTGCAAAAACTATTGCTAATGAGTTAGGGAAGAAAGTGAAAATTCCCAAATTTGATCCGGCAGTTCTTTGTATCATGGAAAGAAGTAATTATCAGGCTACTATGATATACTCTAATGTTTTATATAATGGCAAATTAGATGAAACAATAGATGGATATGTCGCTTTTGGAATGAAATGGAGTTTTGACTTTTATTACAATTTCACAAGGGGTCATATGCCACCTGAGTTTGCTGAAAAACTACTGGTGAACCACCTGAATAAAAAAACAAAAAAATTATAAACTATTTAATTTAAATATCTAAAACATAAGACATGGAAGAAAAAATGAGTAAAACCAGTTTGATGCAAAAGTATCATTTAAAAGGAACGCCAACTTCAGGATTGATTATGGCGACTTTTGGATTTTTTATCGGATTTGCCGCCGTTTCCTTATACGGTCCTGTAGCTAGCAAATTTAAAGAGATTTTGGGAATGTCGGGTTTTTTACTTGGATTGCTAGTGGCAGCACCTAATCTATCCGGCTCGTTATTGCGCATTCCTTTTGGTGCATGGGTAGATAAATCCGGCGGAAAAAAACCAATCCTTACCTTGTTCCTTTTGGCAATTCTCGGAATGCTGGGTTTAACCATTCTTCTATTGTTGTATTATCCTGATCATCTTACAAAAGATATGTATTGGTTTATTGTGCTTTTTGGTATTTTAGGAGGGTCAGGCATTGCTATTTTTTCACCTGGTATTGCACAAACATCCTATTGGTTTCCAAAGAAAAAACAAGGAATTGCACTTGGCGTTTATGCCGGATTAGGTAATTTGGCGCCGGGACTGTTGGGAATATTTTTACCTATTGCTTTACATTCCTTAGGTTTAACAAATTCATATCTGATTTGGTTAGGCTTTTTATTAATCGGTACAGTTATATATTGGATATTTACGCATGATGCTTATTATTTTCAGTTAAGAAAAAAAGGTGTTGATCCGGATGAAGCGGCAAAAGTTTCCAAGGAACTAGGTCAAGAATTAATACCCTCAGGGAGCACTCTTGAATCGTTAAAAATTTCAGCAAAAGTACCAAGCACTTGGGGATTGGTTTTACTTTACTTTACTTCATTTGGCGGTTTCCTTGCCCTTACAGTATGGTTTCCTACTTTTTGGGTAAAAAGTTATCATTATGACATAAGAACAGCAGGGCTATTAATGGCGCTTGGTTTTTCATTGCTATCTTCTTTAATTCGTGTGTGGGGTGGTCATGTCAGCGATAAATTTGGTGGTGAGCGCATTGCAATTTTCAGCTACTTTACCGTTTTGATTGGTGCCGTACTCATTTTCTTTTCTCATGCTTTCTGGATTGCACTTGTTGGTGAAATCACTATAGGTGCAGGAATGGGCGTTGCCAATGCAGCTGTTTTTAAATTGGTACCTAAATATGTTCCCACTGCCACAGGAGGAGCTGCCGGTTGGGTTGGCGGACTTGGTGCTTTCGGTGGGTTTGTTGTGCCGCCCATACTCGGTATTTTTATCGATCATTATGGAAATGCGGGTTATGCTAAAGGCTTTATTGTTTACATTATTCTGGCTTTAATTTCTATCATTACTTCATTTATTTTACTAAAAGCACATAGCAAAAAGAAAACGGCTTAACAAACTATTATAGCTAAGTATAAATAGCATAAAAAGATTTAAATTATGAATAAAAAACCATCCTATTTGTTTAAAAAGATGCGCTTTTTTAAAGTGCGTGAGGAATATTCTGATGGCTGGAGCGAATTAAATTCTCAGGGAAGAGAATGGGAGGATTTCTACCGTCGCCGTTGGCAGTATGATAAAGTTGTAAGAACAACTCATGGGGTTAATTGTACAGGATCATGCAGCTGGCAAGTATATGTTAAAAACGGTATCATTACCTGGGAAAATCAAGCTACTGATTATCCTTCTACAGGGCCCGATATGCCGGATTACGAGCCCAGAGGTTGTCCACGAGGAGCTTCTTTTTCGTGGTATACTTATAGCCCATTAAGGGTAAAGTATCCTTATGTACGTGGAATATTATTAAATTTTTGGCGTGATGCATTGAAAGAAACCCATGACCCGGTAAAGGCCTGGCAATTGATTGCAGAAAATCCTGAAAAAACTAAAGCATATAAATCAGCACGTGGAAAAGGAGGTCTTGTTCGTACATCATGGGATGAGGCCAACGAACTTATCACGGCTCAAATGCTTTATACAATACAAAAATATGGGCCGGATAGAATTACTGGTTTTACACCAATTCCCGCCATGTCGATGGTTAGTTATGCCGCTGGTTCAAGATTCCTCTCTTTATTAGGAGCCTCCATGCTTAGCTTTTACGATTGGTATGCCGACCTACCTCCTGCCTCACCGCAAGTGTGGGGAGAACAAACCGATGTGCCGGAAAGTGGAGACTGGTATAATGCCGGTTATATTGTTATTTGGGGTACAAATATTCCGCTAACTCGAACACCTGACGCACACTTTATGACTGAAGTACGCTATAAAGGTACCAAAGTGATTTCTATCAGCCCCGACTATGCTGAATCGGTAAAGTTTGCCGATGAATGGTTGGCCATAACTCCTGGTGCAGATGGAGCACTGGCACAAGCAATGACACATGTAATTCTTAAAGAATTTTATGTGGATAATAAAACAGAATATTTCAATAACTATGTTAAAAAATTTACAGATCTTCCGTATTTAGTACTTCTTAAAGAAAACGACTCTGAATTTACTGTTGATCGATTTTTACGGGCATCCGATTTAAATGTCCCAGTTGAAAAGCCTGAATGGAAATTAGTAGTGTTGGATGAAAAAACCAACAGTATGATTATTCCAAATGGTAGTGTTGGACATCGTTGGGAAGGGAAGAAAAATTGGAATTTGGAAATGAAAGATGAAAATGGTACTGAATACGAACCCCGATTAAGTATTCTGGGTGTTGAGGACGAAACTATAATTCTAAATCTCCCCTATTTTGATGATCATCAAAGAACAGTATTAAAAAGAAGCGTACCAGTTAAAACAGTAGAAATTAAGGGAGAAACTTTTTATGTAACTACTGTTTTTGATACCATGCTGGCAAATTATGGTGTTTCGCGTGATAAAAAACACCAGGGATATCCAAAAGATTACGAAGATTTGCAAGCCTATACTCCTGCCTGGCAGGAACAATTTACGGGTATCAAAGCTAAGCAAGTAATTAAAATAGCCCGTGAGTTTGCCCAAAATGCAGTCGAAACAAAAGGCCGATCAATGATTCTTATGGGTGGTGGAATAAACCACTGGTTTCATGCCGATATTAATTATCGCACCATACTCAATTTAGTACTTTTAACAGGTTCTGAAGGCGTAAATGGCGGAGGATGGGCGCATTATGTAGGCCAGGAAAAAGTCCGTCCATTCGAAGGTTGGGGAACCATTGCCTTTGCCAAAGACTGGTCATTACCACCTCGATTGCAAAATGCAACCTCCTTTTTCTACTTTGGGACCGATCAGTTTCGCTATGATGAGATACCAATGAGTGAACTCAGTTCACCAACCATTAAGAAACCCAGATATGAGCATCCCGCTGATTATAATGTACTATCGGCACGACTGGGATGGTCTGCTTCCTACCCCCAGTTTAATACCAATCCATTAAAAATGGTAGAAGAAGCGCAAAAGTTAGGTGCAAAAACCAATGAAGAAGTAATTAAGAAAGTAGTTGATGATTTAAAAAATAAGAAATTAGAATTCTCCATTGAAGATCCTGATAATCCGGTGAATTTTCCTCGAACCTTGTTTGTATGGCGCGCTAATTTAATCTCCAGTTCAGGAAAAGGTCATGAATATTTTCTTAAACATCTACTGGGGACAAATCAGGCAGGAGTGCTTGCCTCAGAAGCTAAAGCGAATACAAAGGAGGTGAAGTGGACGAAAGATGCCCCCGAAGGAAAATTAGATTTACTGGTTAATCTGGAATTTAGGATGTCGGGAACAGCATTATACTCTGATGTAGTACTTCCTGCTGCCACATGGTACGAAAAAACAGATGTCAGCAGCACTGATATGCATCCCTATGTGCATCCATTTAATCCTGCTATTAATCCGCCATGGGAAGCAAAATCAGATTGGGATATCTTCAAAAATCTTGCTAAGGTTTTCTCCAAAAAGGCAGAAACCTATCTTCCTGAAATCCAAACTGACTTGGTGGCAGCTCCACTGCTTCACGATACACCCGGCGAGATTGCACAACCTTTTGGTAAAATTAAGGATTGGAGTAAAGGCGAGGTAGAACCAATACCGGGAAAAACATTACCCAAATTGGTAATTGTAGAACGAGATTATAAACGTATCTACGATAAGTTTGTATCTCTGGGGCCGCTATTGGAAAAGAATCCTATTGGTGCTGATGGCGTTGCTTGGTCAGGAAAAGAAGAGTATGATCAGTTAAAGGGTATGATTGGGAAGCATACCCAAGGCTTTAACAAAGGTATGCCCAAATTGGAAGATGCCGCTAAAGTTGTTGATGCCATGCTTACCCTTTCAAGCTCAACCAATGGCAAAGTAGCCATGAAAGCCTGGAAGGTGGAAGAAGATAAAACAGGAATGCCTATTAAGGATTTTGCCAAAGCAAGGGAGTCAGAACATTTTACCTTGGAGAATATTACCCGGCAGCCCAAGGAGGCCATTTCTACGCCCGTTTTTACCGGAAACAACAAAAATCGGCGATATACTCCTTTCGTAAATAATATAGAACTCTCGGTACCTTTCCGTACCCTTACCGGACGCCAACAGTTTCTGGTAGATCATGAAACATTCTTAGAGTTTGGCGAAGGCTTACCTGTTTATAAGCCAACTTTACATACCAAAGCATTTTATCCAAATGTGGATCGTATTCCGGAAGAAAAAGGTAAAACTATAGGGCTGAAATACCTGACCCCACATGGAAAATGGAATATTCACTCCATGTACTATGATAATGAGCATATGCTTACCTTGTTTAGAGGTGGACAAACAATCTGGATGAATAATAAGGACGCCGATAAAATTAAAGTGCGCGATAACGATTGGATTGAAATGTACAACCGTAATGGAGTTGTTGTTGCCCGAGCTGTTGTTTCGCATCGTATGCCTGAGGGATCTACTTTTATGTATCATGCCCAGGATCGAACTATTTATACCCCCATGACAGAAATTACTCATTTATCGGGAGGAACACACAACAGTCCTACTAAAGTTCATGTTAAACCAACGCATTATGTGGGTGGTTATGCACAACTTAGTTATGGATTTAATTACTACGGTCCCACAGGAAATCAAAGGGATTTAAAAGTGTTTATTAGAAAACTTAAAAAAGTGATTTGGCATGAAGATTAAAGCACAAGTAGCAATGGTTTTAAACCTTGACAAATGTATTGGCTGCCACACTTGTAGTGTGACTTGTAAAAATACCTGGACAAACCGTCCGGGAGCCGAATATATGTGGTTCAATAATGTTGAAACCAAACCGGGAATAGGATTTCCTAAAGAATGGGAAAACCAAGAGAAACATAAAGGAGGATGGAAACTGCAGAAAGGTAAACTACAGCTTAAATCCGGAAATCGTTTTTGGGAATATTTAAATATTTTTCATAATCCGGATTTGCCAACTTTGGATGAATATTACGAACCATGGACCTACGATTATGAAAAACTAATTAATAGTCCTGCCGGAAAATCTCAGCCAATGGCCATGCCTAAATCTCAGATTACCGGTGATGCTATGGAAATTACCTGGGGGCCAAACTGGGAAGATGATCTGGCTGGTTCTAAAGAAACAAGCCACCTCGATCCTAACTTACAAAAGTTGGAACAGGAAATTAAGATGGAATTTGAAGAAGCCTTTATGATGTATTTGCCTCGTATATGCGAGCATTGTCTTAACCCTGCTTGTGTTGCTTCCTGCCCTTCAGGTGCAATGTATAAGCGTGATGAAGATGGGATTGTATTGGTTGATCAGGAAGCCTGTAGATCTTGGAGGTTTTGCATCTCCTCTTGCCCTTACAAGAAAGTATATTTCAATTGGAAAACGCATAAGGCAGAAAAATGTACCTTATGTTTTCCTCGCATTGAAAATGGTATGCCAACCATTTGTTCCGAAACCTGCGTGGGACGTATCCGCTATATGGGTATTTTATTGTATGATGCTGATGGCGTAGAAAAAGCAGCCTCCACCCCTGACGAAAAAGAATTGTATCAGGCGCAATTGGGTCTGTTTTTAGACCCTTCCGATCCCGAGGTTATTAAGCAAGCGCAAAAAGATGGCATTTCTGATGACTGGATTGAAGCAGCACAAAAATCACCTATTTATAAACTAGCTATTGAACAAGGTATTGCTTTACCGCTGCACCCTGAATATCGTACTCTCCCAATGATGTGGTATGTGCCACCTTTAAGTCCTGTGCTTAAAATGTTTGAAGGAGATGTGGCGGCAACCAATCCCAATGAGATCTTTCCAGCCATTGACCAAATGCGTATCCCAATTCAATACTTAGCCAACCTGTTAACAGGCGGTAATGAAGAAGTTATTCGTACTGTATTAAAGAAAATGATATTGATGCGTCAATATATGCGCAGCAAAGATATTGGAAAATCATTTGATGAAAATATTCTTGATGAAGTGGGTATTAATGCACAAACTATTGAAGAAATGTATCGATTATTAGCTATTGCAAAATATGAAGATAGATTTGTTATTCCTACTTCACATAAAGAGAAATATGAGGACTTATACCATGAGCAAGGCATGACAGGCTTTGAATATACTCAAGCGTGTAACTCGTGTATGCCACAAAATAAACATAACACTAACACCTAATAATTATGGATAAAAAAGAATTGTTAAAGTTAATTTCCATAATGCTGCAATATCCTGATGAAGAAATATATACAATGGAATTGCAACAATACATTGATGCTATAGAAGAAACTGAAATAGCTAATTTTATTATTGATTTCGGAAGATATTATAAAGAAAATGACTTAAGTATACTTCAGGAAAATTATGTTCAAGCATTTGATTTTAACGATAAAATGAATTTATATCTTACTTATTCAAAATTGGGTGATGAAAAAGAGCGAGGACAAACATTGGCAGAACTTAAGGAGATTTACAAATTTGCCGGTTTTGAACTAGTATCTTCAGAGTTACCTGATTATCTTCCTCTACTTTTAGAATTTGTTTCGCATGCCGATGAAAAGATAAGAAAAGATTTACTTAATCGCTTTCGTGAAACAATTATTGAAATGCAAAAAATTCTTGCTGACAAAAAAAATCCTTACGCAAATCTATTGCAAGGATTAGTTTTAATTATTAATTCCATCACTTTAAAAGAAGTTTTATTATGAACTATTGGAATCAATTTCTTTGGGTAATTTTTCCCTATATGATGATAGCGACAACTATCATTGGGCATATTTACAGATATAGTACGGACCAAATGGACTGGAGCTCCAGATCATCAGAATTTCTTGAAAAGAAAACTTTGCGATGGGGAAGCATGCTTTTCCATTATGGTTTTATCTTTGTTTTTTTTGGACATGTTTTGGGATTACTGATACCTGAAAGTTTTATTACTAATAACATTGGAATGAATAATGAAACTTATCACAAAATTGCTATTTCTTTTGGTGGAATTGCCGGTATAGCAACCGTAATAGGTATTTCCATTCTCCTTTTTCGTCGTTACGGAAATAAAAAAGTTTCGAAAACCAGTAGCTTTAATGATAAATTTATTATCGTACTATTGGTTTTGGTAATTGGTTTTGGAATCTATAATACTATATTTTATAACCTTACCACAACAGGCGATTTTAACTACCGGCTTTCTATTTCACCTTGGTTCAGAAGCTTGTTTATATTTTCACCGGATCCTTCCTTAATGGTCCATGCTCCTATCACTTACAAAATTCATGTTTTATTGGCGTTTTTAACTTTTGGAGTATGGCCGTTTACACGTCTTGTGCATGTATGGAGTCTACCAATAGCCTATATAAAACGACGACATATTGTTTATCGCAGAAGGTGTGGTGAGGTTAAATAAAGTGTATTTAAATTTATCAATTTAAATATTTGATATTACTATTGTCCAATAAAAATAGGAAGATGTAAATTATTATCAAACTATCTTGCCTCAGTCCTAAAGAATGGATTAGTTGCCAATAATTTACATCAGTCTAAGACTGAATAAGACAAAATAAATTGTTGGCAATTAATCCAAAAGGAAGGTAAAATAATACTTAAACCTCTACTATCCTATAATTATATGGATTTAAGTTTAGATTAAACATCTTTATCGGACAACAAAAATCTGATCTGTATAATCTGTATTGACAATAAAAATATACAAAAGAGGATTGCCTGTATGTCCAAAGATAAAAAAAATATAGGCTACAACGAATATAATACATAATATATTGAAGATAAACATTATAGAAATAAATAAAATTTGTAGTAAATTAAAAAATAATGGTTTAAAAATGCTGCATGCAGCATTTTTAAACCGTTATAGGCAACATTGCTAAACAAAACAGGAGGCGAGAAAGATGATAAAAGTAAAAAGAACTTATGAAAAACCTTCAGAAGAAGATGGATACCGTATACTTGTGGATAGACTGTGGCCAAGAAACGTTAAAAAAGAGAAGGCAAATATTAATCTTTGGTTGAAAGAAATAGCTCCTTCAAATGAGCTTAGAAAATGGTTTTCTCATAAGACGGAAAGATGGGAAGAGTTTAGAGTGAGGTATAAAGAGGAGCTTAAAGGTAAAGTGGAATTGATAGAAATGATAAAGAAACTTAAAAAAGAGCATGAAACAATAACCCTTTTATTTTCAGCTAAGGATATTAATCACAACAACGCAGTTGTGTTGTTAGAAGCGCTAAAAGACGAAAATAACAGAAGTAGCAATATCGCCTAACAAGCAGACATATAGTTCGGCTGTGTTTCGCTTAAATCCATCCTAATGATTGGACTTGGCATGTCCACCACACGGTGTGTACAATTCCCCTACCGAAAAAATTCTGTTGAATATTTTCGTTTAATGAAAGATGAGCAAAAAGTAAACTATTGAGTTCATTGAAGAATATAAATACCTAATAATCAGTAACTAATATTGACTTTAGTCAAAGGCATAAAGAACGAAATAAAGCATTAATAACATTTGGAATATTGGACATAATAACTCTGATAAAATCATTCAGTTACTGGAACAGACTGAATAAAAGATTATAAGCGTACAGTCATTCCGATTGGGATAATTTCAAAATTAGTAGATGCATTTTTTGGAACTTTTTCTAAATTTAAAAACATGGTTACTAATCAGTGCGCAAGTTAGCAATAAAATTAAATGAATTTGAAATCAGACTATAAGATATTGAATTTGGTAAAGTACTTGAATTCAGCACTTGAAAGTTAACATTAGTTGGAAGCATGAGAAACAATACAGCTATGACAAATTTGCAATAGAAAAAATATGAGAATAAAATTCAACCCACAAATAGCACAAATATCTCGATTTATCGGGATTTGGTTTTGTCTATAATTTGGGCAAAAGTTAATACCATGTTGAAAACCAGAAGAGCTATTTTTCCCTTCGCGCCAAAATATTTTATACTTTTGAATATATTTTTAGAACCGTAAGGTAAAATTATATGAAACGAATACCGATTGCTCGGTACAGGCTGTGACAATTTTTACTCTTAGCCCACAGGGGCATGATTAAAATATTGTTCTCGAAATATTTAGGGTCACCTAATCAATAAATTTTAAACAGATGAATACTTTTAACGATATTAAAGAATTAGTAACCGCTCTCAAAAGAGAGGAGAAACTAATATCTGAAATGTTTGCTAAAAGAAAATCATTACCATATCAATTGAATTATGCCAGAGAATTAGTAGATTATGAAGATAGTAGAATTGATTTTTTAATTCAACACTCAGTAATAAACGAAAATGGAAGTGTTGTTGAATTAGACGACCTTTATCGTGAGTTTTTTGAACAAGTTTTAGACGTAAACGAAGAAATAAACCTTTCATATATTGATGAAAATATCAAAAATATAAAAGAGAATATTAATTACTATTTCAACGAAAATAATGAAAACAAAAGATATGCATATTTAAGAATAATAAAAAAAACTCTAAAAAAAATTGGGCTAATTACATTGCGTAGCGTTGTAGATATTAGACGTAATATTGAAAACACCTTTAAGAATGAGACTAATTATAAAAACAAACAACTGAAATTAAAAAACCTTGATAATAAACGAATTATTGTTAACGATTTAATTAAACAGACGCTTAACCTTACAGATAAAGATGAATTAACATTCTTTACAGTTGCTATTGATGAAGAACTATCAAAAATAGTAATAAATCTAAAAGGCCAACTAAATCAAAGTTCTCATAATTTAATTGAGATTGAAAAGCAAATTATTGATTACCTAAATCAAATAAAACATCAGGAGAGATTTGTTGAGAAACTACGCAAATTAAAATATTTGAAAGACCACTTTTTAATTCAAGCTGAAACAAATATAAAACAAGTATTATCCCAAAATAATGATATTATTTTTGAAGGTAAAAATATTGAACCTTTAAAATTGTCGATTACACACTTACAAATTGATGAAGATGCCAGATTAAATATCGAGAGAATTGCAAAGCATCATTCGGAAAGAAAAAACATAATCCCCTTGCTCGCCGATAAAATTTCAGATGAATTTTTAGAAGATAGCGTTGAAGAAGAAATTTTTATTGATTTAGAAGAAGTGAAAAACGGTTTTATTGCTTCAAGTGATAATCTATTTAATTTTATTATGAAATATAACTTTATGAAAGAAGTTGATTTTAATGAGCGAGTGACGGTTTATTGCCAAATGGTATCACAGTTTGAAAATAAATTGACAATAGAAGATAATTATGAAACCCAAAATGAGATTGAATACGCCTTGGTGTACCCAAAATAAAAGATAATGACAAAATACACTTTTAAAATATTTGAAATTCTGCGCAAAGGGCAATTTATTTGTTCTAATAGCCCAAATGACGACATAAAAACCTTATATAAAATTTTAGAAGACGATGGTACTTTTGTAGAACTTTACGACTATTTTAAAGAAATAAATTATCTATTAGAAAGGGGTAATGAGTATTTTTATTTTAGCAGAAACGAGAATAATACCGATTTGGGAAGAAAATTAGAGAAAGCATTTGATTGGATTGATATTATTGATTTTTTTAATGCGTTTAATTCTTCTTTTGATGTTGGCTTTCGCTTTACCCCTTCTGAGATACATAGCCAGTTAAATATTAATGCAGATTTAAAATTCAAACTTGAAAACCTTAAAAGTATAAAACTTGAAAAGAAGAATTATTTAGAACGTATAAAAAAAATAATAGAAAAATTAGAAAAAGATAATTACATAAGTCTTGAAAATGAACTTTCTGAAACTTATAAAGTTTTAACATCATTTCATTATTTAAAAGATTTAATTAACACTATTAATATTCCTGAAAGTATAGAAAATGAGATACCTGAATAAAGTTATTTTTATAAATAGTGCCACAATAAAATTTGCAGAAATAAATATTGATGGCAATGTGCATTTTACGGGAACACAAGGCGTTGGAAAAAGTGTGTTATTGAGGGCTATTTTATTTTTTTATAATGCTGATAAAACAAAACTTGGTATTCCGCGAGAAAAAAAACGTTTTGATGAATATTACTTTGAGTATCAGAATTCATATATTATTTATGAAGTAATAAAAGACAATATTCCTTTTTCTATATTAGCTTATAAAGTAAATGGCAGAGTGGCTTTTCGCTTTTTCAATTCGGCTTTTCGCAAAGAATTATTTATTGATAAAAATGGAAGAGCATTTGAAAGTTGGGACAAAATAAGAACAGCTTTTGGAAAAGACATTTACTATACAAAGCTAATACCTAATTATGAAGAATACCGACAAATTATTTATGGCGATAATAAAGGGATGAAGCCTGAATTTAGAAAATATGCTATTATTGAAAGTAAACAATTTCAAAATATCCCAAGAACAATTCAAAATGTTTTATTAAACTCAAAATTAGAAGCTCAATTTATTAAAGACACTATAATAAATTCTATAAACGAGGAAGAAATTAAAATTAATTTAGAGAATTATTCAAAAAATCATCTTCGTGGATTTGAAACTCAACTTAACGATATAAAATTATGGTTTAAAAAGAACAAAAAAGGACAGAACCCTGTTCAGAATCAAGCAAATAATGTAATTGATAACTATAGAAGAGTAAATTTCATTATAAAAGAAAAAAATGAACTTGCAATAAATTTAGCTTATAGAATTAATTATATCGAAAAAGAAAAACCCAATTTAGTATCAAATCACAGAAAAGAAGATGAGAAGCTTTTTGGATTAATTAAGCAAATTGAAAACCAGGATAAATTACATAAAAAAAGAGAACAAGATATTATTTCAGATATTAAATTATTTAAAAATAAGCTAACAGAAGCTAAACAAAAACAAGAAGAATACAGGAGTAAAAATATAACTGAAATAATTAAGAAAATATCACGCAAAAAAGATTTGTTGACAGAGCAGGAAGTAAAAGAAAAAGAAAAGAATATTCTTACGAGTGAATTTTCAGATATTAAACATAAATACGAAAGTTTAGTATCGCAAGCACAAAATCAACAAGAAAGTTTTTTTAATAATAAGACTTCTGAAATTAACGATGTTAAGATAAAATTTGCAGATGCTAAAAATAATATTATTGAAAAATATCGTAAAATTATTGATGAAATAAAAGCAGATAATCAAGACCAAATAGATAAACATAATAATGAAAAAGAAATAATAAAAGAAAGAGAAAATGATTTAAAACGAAAAAAATCGGAACTTAAACACCTAGTTTTTTATAATGATGAAATAGAAAAGTGCAAGAATAGAACTATTGAATTAAATCAAAAAATACAGAATTCTGAAACAGAAATAAAAAATGCACAGAACGAAATAAAATCATTAAGGAAAAATTGGGAATTTAAAGAAAAAGAGATCCTTAACAATACTAATGGCTTAATAAAAGAACAGCAAAAACTTAAAGAAAAATGCACTTCTGATATTGCCGAAATAAACCATAAAATACAATCGAGTAAAAAATCGCTCTATGGTTGGCTAACTGATAATATATCGAATTGGGAAAGTAGCATAGGTAAAGTTATTGACGAACAAGTTTTGTTTAGCTCTGAGCTAAATCCACAACTTACTGATAAAAATTCTAATACTATTTTTGGCATAGAAATTAATCTAAATGCTTTACAAAACAAGGTTAAAACCGTTCAAGAATATCAATCAGAAATAGAAAATATTGAAAAAGAAATAAAAAATATTGAAAAAACTATTCTTCAAATAAATCAACAAAAAGATGATAATGTAAAAAAAATAAGAATTAAGTTTAGAAAAAAATTAAGCGGTTTTAACGAAAGTAAAGTAGAAAATGAATATCGAATTAATCAAACAAAAGAAGCGTTAAAGAAAAATAAAATAGCATTAGAAGAATGGAAATTAAAGTCAAAAACAAAAAAGAGTAAAAGAAACGATATAATTGAAGAAGGGCTTGAAAAGACAGCTATTGAGAGACAAAAAAACAGTGAAGATATTAAAAGACTAAATAACTCAATAAAAGGAAAAATAACCAAAACAGGTAATATCGAAAATGAAGAAATAGCCAAAATAGAACAAATTAAAGATGAGACTATTGAGCAATTAAATATTACGATTATTAATAATAGAGGCGAAACTTCTAAACGCATTGAAGAGTTAAAACAGCAACAGTATTCAGAACTAAACGATAAAGGTGTAAATACAAGCCGAGTAGAAAAGATAGAAAAAAGACTAAATGAGATAAAACAAGACTTACAGTTTATAGAAGATAATCAACGTATTATGTATGATTATGAAAAAGATAAAAGAGAATTGTTTGATAAAATACAAGAATTTAATACCGAAAAATTAAGATTAGAAAAACGCCTTATTTCGTTAGAAAAAGAGCATACAATTGAAAAAGGGAAGCTAAAAACTAAGTCTCAAATACAAAATGAAATAGTTAAATCTCTGAAAGATAAAATAGATGAATTCGAGAAAGATTTAACTGAATTTGAAGAATTTGAAAAATCAGAAGTTTTTGAAGATATTCAAGATTATTTCACAAAAAATATAATATTAAAAAATACAGAAAACACAGCAACTTTATTAATTTCAGAAATTAAAGATAAACATTATAGTATTAGTAAAAGAATAGATGAATTAAAACAATCTGTAAATAAGTTTATTGGAAACTTTGATGATAATAATATATTCAATTTCAAAGTTACGTTTATTTCAAATAACGATTATTTCAACTTTGCTTTGGATTTAAAAGAATTTATTGAAGAAGATAAGATTACTGAATTTGAAAAAAGGATTAACGAACGTTTTGTTGATATAATTCAATTAATAGGTAGAGAAACAACCAGTCTACAATCAAAAGAAGCGGAAATAGAAACTGTAATTAGAAAAATTAATAATGATTTTTCAAAACGAAATTTTGTTACTGCAATTAAAGGTATGGAAATGCGAACTCAGCCAAGTTCAAATAAAGTTGTTCAATTACTGGTTCAAATAAAAGAGTTTAACGATAAACACGGATTGGAATTAGGTGAACGTGATTTATTTACATCTGCAAATTCAGGCAAGAAAAACGAAAGAGCTGTTGAATTGTTAAAACAACTGATTACCGAATTAGATAAACAGAAGAACTCCATACTAACTCTTTCAGCTTCATTCGATTTACAATTTAGAATAATTGAAAACGATAATAATTCAGGCTGGGTAGAAAATCTATCTAACGTAGGTAGCGAAGGAACAGATGTGTTAGTTAAGGCAATGATTAATATTATGTTGCTAAATGTATTTAAAGAAAGCGCATCAAAGAAATTTAAAGATTTTAAATTGCATTGTATGATGGATGAAATAGGAAAACTTCATCCTAATAATGTAAAAGGAATTTTGAGGTTTGCCAACGATAGAAACATACTTTTAATAAATAGTTCACCAACAAGTTACAATGCTACTAACTATCGTTATACATATATTTTATCAAAAGTAAAATCAGGAGCAAACACCTATGCTACTAAAATAAAACGATTAATTAAAGCAAATAATAGTATTGCCGATGAATTTAAGTCTTAAAATAGCGAAAATATTAGTCAGACTCGAAAATGGAGAAACTATTCCTGCAAGCTCTGCCAAGAATAGACTAATTGATGAATTGGTTAATGAGAATATTATATTAAAATCAGGAAAACATAAAAAAACATTACAGTTAATAAGCAATGAGCAGTTAAAATTATATCTTTCAAATCAATTACAAATAAATAGTTTGGAAGCGTATATTTCTTTATTAAAGAAAAAAGAGAGTAGTAGAGCCGACTTTGTTAAAATTACTACTAATTCTAAGATTTCTAAACAAAGAGTTTTTAAAGGTTTTTTAGTTAATTCTTATTTGCCAATAAATGCAATATTAAACAATCAAACTTTTGTAATAAATCCGATAGATGGCAGTTTTGTATTTATTTATGATTACGAAAATTTTATTATAGACCCATACATTACAATTGTTGGAGTAGAAAATTCTGAAAATTTCAGACAAATTCAAAAGCAAAAATATCTTTTTAAAGGAATAAACCCATTATTTATTTCTCGTTATCCGCAAAACCAAAATAAAGATTTTATAAAATGGATGAAATCTATACCTAACAGATATTTACATTACGGTGATTTTGATTTTGCAGGCATTGGAATTTATCTTAATGAATACAAAAAACATTTAAATGAAAGAGCATCATTTTTTATTCCTTCAAAAATTGAGGCTTATCTAAAATCGGAATATGCAAGCAGAGAACGATATGATAACCAGAAAATTAATTTTAATGTATCTAATATCGAAGAACCAAAATTAAAAAACCTTGTTCGTGTAATTGAAAGAGAAAGAAAAGGTTTAGACCAAGAATTTTTCATTAATAGAATTAAATAATATTCAAGACAATTATTCAGAAATACTACTATACAAAACTGAAGATGGAAAATAAAAATAGACCTTTATTTTGACGCAGATAATTTGTAGCTCACACAAAAGCTAATGTCAGAGCTGTTTGAGTATAGCACCAATACTATTTCATTACATCTAAAAAATATTTTTAGTCCTTGAATTTTAGTAATATCTTTGTCCTGTAGCATAATGGTATCTTTATTTGTTATCACTACAAAAAAAAACACTAATAATCAGGTCATTATCCTGATTATTATGTTGCTTTTTTTCAAATTTATTATCCAATAACATTTGTATTTATTGGATGCGAAACTTCAGTTAATAATTAAAATTTATCTAATCAAAAAATGAATTTAACTACAAAAAAAACATTTTACACTTTATTATTTATTTGTAGCACTTTAGTAGGCTTTGCACAGGATACGATACATCTTAAGCCTTATGTAAGTGAGCTGAAATCAGTCGAAGTTTTCATCAATAATAAAAAATATAATTTTCTTTTTGATGCCGGAGGAGGAGAGACTATTATTTCTCCCAGTATTGCTAAACTCTTGAATAAAGAAGTATATGGATGTTCAACAGGAATCAGAATGAATGGTGAAATGATTAGGTATCAAAATGTTGATAGCGTATCTATCAAAATGGGTAATATTAAAATTTTCCATAAAACCATTGGGGTATGGGATATTATGAGTATTTTACCAAAAGAATTCCCTAAAATTGACGGTGTTCTTTCTCTAAAATCTTTCGGAAATAATATTTTAACAATAGACCTCTCAAATAATATTTTGATTGTTGAAAATAAGGCTTCCGCAAAAAAACAAATTGAAACAAAAACTATTTTACCAAGCCGCTTTGCAAATGGGACCGATGGAACTGAATTGACTTTATTTATTGGTCTTCCTAAATATGATAATATGTACTGGTTTCTTTTTGATACAGGTAATATTGGTCCTGTGATTCTTTCACCTGAATGTGCTGCTCTTTGGGGACTCCAATCCAAAACTAAAGATTCTAAATCCTTAGCTAAACTTGAATTTATTATTGGTAAAAACAAAATTGAAACAAATACATATTCAGAGAAGATAATATATAATGGGGTTTTAAATTTTGAAACTATTAGCAAGTATATTTTCACCATTGACTTTAGAAAAAAGGAAGTTTGGGTTAATTAAAAACTACCTATAAGAATACATATAATACATTGATTAAAATATAGTTATGTCAAATATTATAACTATACAGAAACGATATACTAAAGTGAAAGTTATAGGTTTCAGAATGCTCAAGGCCTCGAATGCTGGACCATTATGTGCAATCACCATTCGATGAAAATTTTAGATAACGACAAAATTAGAGCCTTGTACTATTTACACATCTTATGGATTGAATGCTTTTGTTAAATCCTATGAATTATCAGCACCATCTTGGGCTTCTTATATTCCTAGTCCTGTTTTTAGAGGTATCCTTTCAACGAAAGTAGATTCTGTTTTCATAAATGGCCCTTCAATTCAAGGACATAGGCCGATGGCTAAAACGATAGTAGTAGATACTGTAATTTATATCAGATCAGTTAAATATGAAAATATTCTAGTTACAATATATTGGGATGAGTCTTGTATTTGGAGTGGTTATGGAAATTCACCTGAAGAATGTGCAAGTATAAAAGAATATTATGGAAAAAATATTGGATTAATAAAACGTGAACACAGAAATCATAATGATACAATATTCATAAAAGATTTTGAATTAATTGATTACCACATTTAATTATAAGTAACACACAACAACAGGCTAATTATAAGCTGGCGTTAAGTACGTAAATAAACGGAATAACAATTATTTATTGGTGCCCAGTTACGAAAGTATAGCATTTCAATTTGCCCGCCAGCAGATGGCTACAAGACGTTAGAACTAATTTCCTAATATCTGATACAGAAAGATATAGCATTTTAATAAAAAAATTGGCGTGAGAACAGGCGGCGCAATTACATCAGTATGGGTGGCACAACTTGGACCAGTCTATCCAATCCGATTTTTTAAACAAAATAAGCTATCTTCTCCCCCAGCGGCAAAAAGGCTTATATTTGCTTGGAATTTTTAAACGCTAACCCGATTATTAACCAAATGAAGATGGCTTTTTAGAAGGAATGCCGTTAGCAACTATTAAAAACTTAAACCTGAATTCAAAATGAAATTGAACAAATTTTTACTTCCTTTTATCTTATTACTATTAGGAATAGTTTTTTATTTTAGTTTTAACTTTACATTTACTTCAGTATCAAACAACTTGCTCCAACAGCAAGTGGAAATGTCTAAAAGTCAAGCAAATTTAATATCAAATCTTTTAGCTACAAGGCTTGAAAATGGAATTTCTAAAAATGCAGTTGCTTCTGAATTACAAAAAAGTATTGAAAATTTTAATACTGAAAACAGTTTTGTTTGTATGTTTGATAATACAGGGAAAGAAATCTGTCATCCAAATAAAGAAAAAATAGGAAAAATACTTACCGAAAATAATTCAGTAATTCAATTAGGTTCAAATTTTGAAATTGAAAATAACTTTAAAAGCGCAATTATAAATAAAAAATCAACAGGTGGTATTCGAAAAATGAAGAACCATACTGAAATTGTGTATTTAAGTCCTGTAAGAAACAGCGATTGGATTATTGCTTCTCATTCGAATATAGAAAAAGAAAAAATCCTAATTAATAAGCTAAAAGAAAAATTACTTTTTACATTCATTATTCTATGGCTTTTGAGTTCTTTATTAATCTTTTACTTTCTTAATCTAATAAATAAAAGAAATTTAAAAGAAATTTCAGAAAATAATAAAACCATAAGTGAAAAATATTTTAACGAATTGAAAACTATCCAAACTAAGTTTATCACTCCAGAAAAAAAACAAATAGAACGTCTTTTAGCTGATAAAGGAACAAAATTATCACCAGTTGTCATTAATAATATTGCCTACGTCTTTACTCAAAATAGAATTACCTATATAGTTGAACACAACGGAGAAAAATCAACTATCAATTTAACATTAGATGAACTCTTTAAAACTTTTAACGAAAACAAATTTTATAGAGTATCAAGGCAAGTAATTCTATCCGCTAAATCAATAGACAAAATTGAAAAATATGGAAATACTCAATTAAAAGTTTTAACAGATCCTCCTTCGCCCATTGATATAATTATAAGTAAAGCAAAACTCACTGAATTTAAAAAATGGGTAGGCAAAAATTGATTATTGCAATTTCTGAAACTTAGTAAAAACATATCCATTATCTTTTGCCAGATTATGACAAGAGATACAACTTACTGTTCCTTTATCCCAACTTTTATACTTACCTCCTTTTTTGACAAATCTTGCATATCCCCAATTACCAGGTTTTTTAGGAAAACGTATTTTATCTTTTATCATATATTCAATCCTCTGAATTTTATTTGCTTCAAGTGCAACGTCAAAGTTTTTCATTTTTTCAACATTCCATCCTATTTTAACAATTTTACTTCCTTCAGGAAAGGGTTGGTTTTTATAAAAAGCTTTAAAAGCTTTCTTGTTTGCTAAAACATACCGCAATTCATTTTTATCTGTACGATAATGCGCCGCAACAATCTTATAATTTTTATAATTTTTTACTTCTGTAAAAGATAAATTGTTATTTGGCATAACTAAATCCGGAACATCTGAAATAATATGATAATCAGATTCATTTTTATCATTGCACGAGATCAAAGAGAAAGAAAATAGTATTACTAGAAGAATTACTGAGTTTTTAATTACTTTCATATATTTAATTCTATTAATTTGGTGACCCCTAAATATTTAGGAGATAATATTTTAATCATTACTCTGTGGGTCAAAATTGTCATGCTCGTTTCCTAGTAAAATTGTTATATTATTTAGAGGTTCTCCATCCCCATTTTTTGAATATTGGCTGGACTCTTTTACTCTGAACAAAATTAAAAAATTCTTTAGCATTTTTTGAATTAGAGCCTTTTGTTGTTAATGCAATACCACAATCTCTATAAACAGTATATTTCTCTTTTACTGGAATAAAATCAGCTAAACGACTATTCGATATTTGCCAAATATTCCAAGTCACCCAAACATCAATTTTCTTATCGTCAATCCATTTTTTCTTTGCTACACCACTATTAGCTGCAAAAAAAGTTATATTTTTTCTTAATGCTTTTAGCTTGTCTATATCTTTAGTTTTACCAATCATTGTTTCCCATACACCTGTTAATCCTGCACCTGTTACAACCAAAATATGAATATCTGGTTTTAATAAATCAAGTAATGAATGTATGCCTTTAGGATTGCCGGGGCGAACCAATATCCCTGATTTCCTTAAATATAAAGGCGAAATTGTACTCGTTTTTATATTGCTGAATTTTTTTGTGAAATCTGTCATCATATATTCAGAACCACTATAAATAATATCAGCATTTTTCTTCGCCTTCATTTCCCATTTAGACACGGGTCCTTTATTTACAATTACAGTAATATTATGTATTTTACTAAACTCTTTTGCAATATCATTCATTGCAGGATATGGGCCGCCGGGTCCATAAACATAGATAGTGTCTTTTTGTGCAAATATTGTGTTTTGTATTCCTATAACAAATAGAATTACGAATATTAAATTTTTCATGTTATTAGTTTTTAATTTTATTTCTTTAAACTGAAGTAGTACAAGCGAATAAAAAAATATAAAAGTTAATAAGGATATTATTTTCATAATTTAATCATTATTAATACAAGGTTTGTTTTCAATAATAGATAAAAACAAACCTTGTATAATTATATTTATAATGGTGCTACCGTTGTTGTAATATTAGCAACTGGCCAAATACCACCTGGTGCAGGAAAACTTATTCCTTTATTATCTCCTCTAACATTATCTTGACCAAAATAATATAATGGCCATCCTTTATAGGTTAATTGTGTTTTCCCATATACATCAATAGTTCCAAAATCAGCAGCATTTAAATTGCTTGGCACCTTAGCTGGCGTAATTTCTGCAATTGGCCATATGGCATTATTCCCAAAGTCTGATGCAGTAAAAGTATTTGTGTTGTTTGAATCGTGACTAAAAGTATATAGTGTATTTCCATAACTATCTACAATGTAACCCGTTTCTCCAATACCTGGTGTATAATCACTTAAGTAATCAACTCCGTCATGACCAATTAGTTGATTAAAAACATACATAACACTATAATCAGGTTTTGCAATAAACCAATCACCATTTACACCATCTCCAAATGTATCCCCTGCTTTAACATCTGAAATATAATGATACAAGGGCCATCCTTTATAAGTTGTTTGCATAGACCCATCAGCTCTAGTTATCGTACCAAAATCTGCAATATCTAAACCATTATCAATGGTAATATTTGCTTCGTAAAATATAGGCCAATTATTTAAACACCCATTTACACAATGTGAAGTACCATTTGCATCATCAGCAAAGAAATATAAAGACTTCCCTTGAGAATCTGTTAAAATAGATCCAAATTTGGCATCAACTTTCAATTGTACTTTGTTTGGAACTGGAGTTGGAACTGGAGTTGTAACATCATTTTTTTTACAACTCTGAAAACTAAATCCTGTTGCTACTATGAGCAATACTAAAAAAACTTTTTTCATAATTTACTTGTTATTTAATAATTATTTAATGCTGCAAATATCTTATTCAAAATTCAATTAATAAAAGAAATATTACTGAATAAACTATTTTAATAACTGAAATGACCATTTTTATACCTAAATAAAGATAGTTAAACTGTAAAGATAACAGTTGCTAACACCTAAGCATATAAAAATCCAGTAGTTCGTCAGCGTCTACGGTTTTTTATGCATTGTTGAACCTGTCTGCCATGGCCAACCTTGCACAATACAGATCATAGTAGTATCGGATAGTTATGATGATATGTATTTCTAATAAAGTGTGAGATTGGCATTAGGGTTCAATTTAATATTGGCACCTAATCTTAGTATCATTACTAAAAATTCATAAATTCAATTAGTAAATGCCACTTTTAGAGGAATAATAAAGCAAACATGAAATTGGCAATAAATCCTAATATAGAAATCAATATTTGTCATAAAGTATCGAATTCGCCTTAAAGATGAATCCCTTTTTGCACTATGGGCAAAGGCTATTGCTAAATCCTCAAATCGAACTATCCTAACTTGGTTTAAGGCTATTATAAAGAGAGCTATTAGCTTTAATCTAGCTATGTTAATGCTTTTGCCCAAAACGGTGTCTAGGGCTTCAAATAAAATACTACTTTTGGTTTCATCTCTGGTATTGATGTATCTGGTTCTATCTCGCAAATAAAACTTTAAGATACTGAATATCAGAGTATTAAATATTTATTTTCTCAAAAGTTATTAGCATATTACTTTCAATATCAGGCGATTAAATCGATTTATTGAAAAATTGTCATATACTTAGGCAGAAATGAGAAATATTTTATTCTACAATCATTATCGCAAAACTTTTTGGCAACAGTTATTATAAAAAATAGTTCCCCTTTTTCTAATATAATTTATCGCACTATGAAAGAATCTGACGAAAACCTGACTCCGAAAGAAAAAATAAATCAAGAAAATTTTGTAATGAAATCAAAGCTCATCTTAAAGGGTGGATTATTACATGACAACACTGAAATTGATCCGGAACTTGAAAACATATTCCTAAAAAATGTATTGGCTTTTGAAAATGCAAAAATAAAACCTCTTTACGAAATACTTGGTATTGACCCTAGGGAATATCCGCCGGTTGACCTGCTGTCGGAAGATGAAATTTCCAATTACCTCCAAAAGCTTATCTCACTACTCGAAGCACAGCGGTTCCATCTTCAATTACAGGAAAGTGTGCCCAACAACATTATCTATCAATTTTTAACCAAAGAATACCTGCTTGAGCAAACTGAAAACATTCACGGTATTGATTGTATTATTGATGGCTGTGGTGGTGACTGTCCATCCTGTTTTCAAAAAGATTACTGCTCCATCAAAGATGATATCTGGCCTCCCGACGAACTAAACGCTGAAATTGAAAGAAGAAAAAAGAAAGACAAAGATAATAGCTAATAGATTCTCAGCTAGTTAACACGGCTGAAGCATTTTTTACTACTGTTAGACGACCATTTCCGGCTTTTCAAACACTAATATGTAAAGGCTGTATTGTTCCCATTCGTGCTGAGTGTAGTATACAGGTTTTAATCATTTTAAAAAGATGCATTCATGGAAAATCCACCTTAGAAACCATTCTGCTCAGAAAAAATACTGTTTACAAGAAAAAATTTATCGGTGAAAAAACTCTACCCTATTTCCACAAAATGCTTATTGTTTTATAGTAAGTGGTTAGGTGTTAATCTTGTAAGTAGAAAGAAAGATGAATTTTATTTACATTTTCAAAAAGTAAAAACATAACTATTCTAATAAAATTGGCAAAAAAAAGGAACTATATACTTAAATACAGTCCCTTTTTTTAATTCCTTATACCGATAATTTACTGATTATCAGTATATGATGCGGAGAGAGGGGGATTCGAACCCCCGGTACGGTCACCCGTACACATGTTTAGCAAACATGCGGTTTAAGCCACTCACCCATCTCTCCTATTCTTGCGAACTTTTGATGTTCTTTAGCTTTTTAGCGGCTGCAAAATTAAACCTTTTTCAGTTTTATACAACTATTATTTTATTTTATTTGAAAATATTTTCGGTTTTCATTTATTACACTCTAAATACATGCTCCTTCTTAACTAAATAGGGCTTGCTGAAAAACACATAAAACAGTAATCTATAAATATTTATAAATGTATTCCGCATGATAAGTGCAAGGTTTTTGAGCCAATCAATGATTTATCTTTTACCTTTAATTTTTTTATACCCAATGCACAAGACTATAAACATCTGATTAAGCACTGTCTATGGATAGACTATTCATTATTTTCTTTTCAATAAAAATTATTTGTATGCTTATACCAAAATATTTATCACTTTTGTTCCTTTATAAGTGTTTTATGGCTAAAAATATCGATTTAATACTATTGAAGTATTATTCAGCTTACTTTTTGCGTATTGTAGGAAACAGTATTTAATTCAAGGCAGCAAAATAAAATGCTAATAAAGTAAAAGACATCAAACAACGACAAGGAAATTATAATCAATATTTTAGTATATTGGCTCGTCCATAAAATAATAAACCAATGAGTAACACCTCAAAAGTAAAAGAAATAAAAAAAGCAAATTTACTCCAATCATTTGCTCCAATCATTGTGCTTATTGGCTTGCTATCAATAAATATTAGCATCTGGCACGACGATTCTATTGGGGGCGCCAACCAACTGGCTTTAACTTTTGCTGCAGCTTTTGCTGCCATTATTGCCTTTAGATTAAATGTTCCATACCAACGAATTAGCAAATTTATTGTAAATAATATTAGTGATGCCATGCCCTCTATTCTGATTCTATTACTAATTGGAGCATTATCGGGAACATGGATGATTAGTGGTGTAGTCCCCACTCTCGTAATCTACGGTTTAGATTTGTTAAGTCCCGATTATTTTCTTTTTGCTACTGTCATTATTAGCGCTATAGTATCGCTTTCCACAGGAAGTTCATGGTCCACTATTGCGACTATTGGTGTAGCCCTTATGGGAATAGGTGTAGCCCTTGGCTTTTCATCGGGAATGGTAGCAGGGGCAATTATCTCCGGCGCCTATTTTGGCGACAAAATGTCTCCCCTATCCGATACCACTAATTTGGCTTCTGCTATGGCCGGAACTGATATTTTTACCCATATCAGATATATGCTTTATACCACCATTCCAACCATGCTTATTACATTAATAATATTTCTTGTGTTAGGATTTATGCACAAGGGTTCAGCCACACCAACAGGAGTAATAGATATGAAAAATGCCATCGAATCAAGCTTTACAATAAGTCCATGGCTGCTCCTTGTCCCTGCTATATTAATCTATGTAATTATAAAAAAAACACCACCGCTAACTTCTTTATTTATTGGCACTTTGGCAGGTAGTATTGCCGTAATAATATTTCAACCAACTATTATCACTCAACTATACCCAACAATAATAGCCCATGGTAATCCAAAACAATTAAGTGAGTCCATTCCCTTTTATAAACAGGCCTATGTTGTTATCTCGCAAGCGTGGTTTGGTGCTTCTGAAGTTGCCACCGGCAATATTAAAATCGACAAACTCTTATCCACAGGAGGAATGGCAGGGATGCTTAATACTATTTGGCTTATTATTACTGCAATGACTTTTAGTGGCGCCATGGAATCTGCCGGACTTTTGCTTCGGATAGCTGATTTTTTTATTAAATATGCTAAATCTACAGGCAGTTTGGTGGCAACAACGGTTGCTAGTTCTATTTTTATGAATATTACTGCTTCGGAACAATATATTTCAATTGTTGTACCGGGGCGGATGTATGCTGATATTTATCGTAGAAGAAAATTAAAACCGGAGTTATTAAGTAGATCCTTAGAAGACGGCGGCACAGTAACATCGGTGTTAGTACCCTGGAATACAGGTGGTGCCGTTAACTCATCAGTACTTGGTGTGGCAACATTATCCTATTTACCTTATGCTTTCTTCAACCTTATAAGCCCACTAATGTCAATATTCTTTGCCTATTTAAATATCAAGATACGCCACTATACTGATAAAGAATATAATGAATTAATGGAAATAGAAAAATTGCAAGATGTGGCCGGCCTTTAAAGTATGTATGAGCCTCTTTTTCTCAAAGCATTACAAATATGATTGCGAGACAGAGGCTATTTTTTTTATCTTCGCCAGCCTATGAATGCAGAGGAAAAATTAAGATTACAAGTAGAAGTACAAAAGCGATTGCTGCGCCTTGAAGAGCAAATAATAGAATTAAAAGAGCTCTCAAAACCTATTGCACCCGACTGTGCCATTGGAAGGGTAAGTCGCATGGATGCAATTAATAATAGAAGCATTAATGAGGCTGCATTAAACAAAAAGCTTATTCAATATGACGGTTTAAATGCAGTTTTAGAGAACCTTCATAGAGATGATTTTGGCAAATGCTTGGTCTGTGGTGATACTATTCCCATGGGTCGTATCATTATCGTCCCTGAAAATCGTAGATGTATTAAATGTTCCCAACGATAAATTCACTATTATTTTTTTAAATTATTTTTATGCAAAATATTAACGAAATACTTGAAGCCATAGACTCCTATATTGGAGGGGCCTCATGGTTTGTTTTTATCCTTCTTGGAACAGGTTTGTTTTTTACACTCTATCTTAAATTTCCACAAATCCGATATTTTCGACATGCCATACGTATTTTATCAGGTAAATATGACAAGGCCAGCGATAAAGGTGATGCTACTCACTTTCAAGCCTTAGCCACCGCCCTATCGGGCACAGTAGGTACCGGAAATATTGCCGGCGTAGCTTTAGCTATCCACCTTGGTGGCCCTTCTGCCCTTTTTTGGATGATAGTAACTGCTTTTTTAGGAATGACAACTAAGTTTGTTGAAGTTAGTCTATCACACAAATACAGAGAAACCGCTGCCGATGGTTCTATCTCAGGTGGTCCAATGTATTATATGAAGAATAAGCTTAATATGAAATGGTTGGCAGCAATATTTGCTGCAGCAACAATATTATCCTCTTTTGGCACCGGAAATATGCCTCAAATCAATAGCATTAGCAATTCTGTATATAGTACTTTTGGTATAGAACATTGGATTACAGGACTTGTATTGGCCATTATCTTAGGTTTTGTTATTATTGGGGGAATAAATCGTATTGTAAAAGTTACCGACAAATTAGTTCCCGGCATGGCACTTATTTATCTCATTGGTGTTCTTGGTGTTATAATTTTTAATTGGCAAAATATTATTCCTTCCATTGAGGCTATTTTTGGAGGAGTAGTCAATGGTTCAGCTGCCACAGGAGGCTTCCTGGGAGCCAGCTTTGCCTTTGCTTTTAATAGAGGTGTCAACAGAGGTCTATTTTCCAATGAAGCAGGTCAGGGATCCGCTCCCATTGCCCATGCCGCTGCAAAAGCTCATGAGCCTATTTCTGAGGGCATGGTCGCTATTTTAGAACCATTTATCGACACTATTATTATTTGCTCATTAACAGGCTTGGCGTTGGTTTCTTCAGGTGTTTGGAATGAGAAACATGAAAATGAATTTCAATATGCAAGTATGAAAGTGCTCTCTAAAGTTTATCATTCCGATAATAAAGAAGACGCTAAAACACTTCACCTTTATTCTACTAATCAACAAAAACTTCCTCTATTTACAGGCAGTTTAAAAGTTATCAATGGAATTATTCAAAATAAACTAACAATACTTCACTCACGATCTATTGCTGAAAATGTGGTGGTCAAAAAAGAAGGTAAGTTATTTAATGGGATTATTCCGATAAAAAAAGGGGACTTTCAGGATAGAAGTTGTAAAATCAGGGGAAAGAGTTTATTAAGTAGTGCCCCTCTAACTATTGCTGCTTTTAAGAGAAGCTATTTTGGACATTATGGAGAATATATTATCACCATTGGATTATTACTTTTTGCATTCTCTACCTCTATTGCTTGGTCGTATTATGGAGGAAGAGCCGTAACTTATTTGTTTGGAGTCAAGTATGTAATTTGGTATCGGGCTATCTATGTTATTGGTTTTTTTGTAGCCTCCTTTACCGATACTACCATCATCTGGACATTCTCAGGTATTGCCATCGCCTTCATGACTCTCCCTAACCTATTTGGAATTCTTATGCTACGTAAGGATATGAAAACCACATTAGATAAATATTGGATAGAATTTAAAAAAGAAAATCCTGATGCTTAATGCCATTAAAATAGTATAGCATTTTTTACTTTCTTTTCTTTAAAAATCCAGTTTCCTTTTGAGGAAGGAATAAAGTATTACTCTTGACAGCCCTCTTTTGCAAATGCATATACTCTTTTATTTCTTTCTGCATCTTATTCTTAATCTGCTCATTATCAATAGGCTCCATCTTAATAGAATCGTGTAAACGGTACAACCTATTGCCGGCAACTACAATATCATTATATAAATATTCATCTACATTTCTATTATTTCGCATAAAAAACAAGCGCTGTGTGGAATGAAATACAGTGGACGTATCTAGCTCATGTCCTAAAGCTTCATTATATAATGACCCCTTTAAACCATATTTTTCCTCTAATAAGTTCACCATTGAAGGCATAATATCAAAATGACTAACTACTCCCTTAAATTCTTGTGCTTTTTTCAATAATGGACTAAATATTACCAGTGGCACATGATATTTATCTAAGTTATTGGTTGCATAAAATAAAGCTGATTTATGATCTCCGGTAATAACAAAAATTGTTTTATTATACTCAGGTCTTTTTTTATATTCCCTAAAAAAGTTTCGTAACTCATTATCAAACATAAAAAAAGTTGAAAGTTGTTTTTTATGGGTAAGCGTATATTTATAGGGATAAGTTCCCTCCTTAATATCAGAAAGAGCTTCATCTACCTTATCAATATATTGCTGTTGATTATTAACAGAGAATGGTGAATGGGTACTTAATGTTAGGTATAAACTAAAATAAGGCTTCTTATTATCAACATAAGGAAATGAAGCCCTAAACAAAACATCATCACCATATCCCCATGTAAAATCGTCTTTCACCGGTGGCATTTTTTTATAGCCAACAAAATTATTGTATATCGAATCAATACCACAAGTATGAACAAATGAATCCATGTGAGTAAAACCTATCCACCCACCATAAAACATTTGCGTTCGATATCCATTAGCCTTAAGCATTAATGGCAAAGAATAAAAGTGAGGATAGTGCTTATAATACGCCATAAAACCGGTTTTGCCTGGAGGTAGAGAAGCTAATACTGTAGGTAATACTCCAAAGGTACGTTCCGATGAACTTAATGCATTATGCCAATACAAACTCTGCTCTGCCAAAGAGTCAAAGAAAGGGGTAAAGCTATGATTTGGTGAATATTTTCCCGACAAGGTATTACTCAGACTTTCCACCACAACAAACACAACATCAGGTTTTTCTCCCTTGGGTAAAGCATTAAAAAATGGAGCCAGAGTACTTGAATTATCATCAATATACAAGAAGGGATAAATGGTATTTACATAGGTCTTTGGCGTAACTTCCTTTTGTTGCCATTTTGCATTTAACGCCCTAATATTAGTAATGTCTGTCTCGTTATAATCAGCTCGATAATGAAGAACCGCTTTAACAAAATAAATTAATTTATTTGCATTATTATAATATTGTTGTTCCGATTTAAAAGCATTGGGACTCACAATATACACATTGGTAGTTGCGGCACTGGCGATTAATATCAACCCGAAAATTAGAGCCGAGATACGCGATAATTGTACTTTGCTTATCAATAAATATACAAGAGCTAAAAAGAGGAATATAACAAATACAACTGATGCTATACCCAAAAAGCTAATCCCACCTGAGATATTAATAACTGAAATAATGGACTTATAACTATACATGAATATCACCTGATCCAAGGGAACTGAGGTTTTATAGTAATAGTATATCAACAACACATTCAACAACAAGCTTAACGTAAAAATGAAAAGGCTAATTAGCTTTGCAGTAATCCTACTGAAAAAGGCTATTACCATAAAAGGCAGCAGCCATAAACCCGCCAAAGAGAAAGACAGTAAAATTTCTAATCCCAAACTCTTTGCAAGGGTTAAATAATTGACATCCTCAACATTCTGACTTATAGAAATCAATATCACATCTAATATTCCGGAAAAGAAGAAGATAATACTAAAGGCCATTGCAACCAAAGCAAACCATTTAAGACTTGCCATTAGAGAAAAACTTCTTCTGTTAAAATATTGATTTAAAGTCATTTACACAAAAAAGAATTATAATTTACTTCCTTTAATAACATGGTCCACAATTCTACTCCATTCCTGATATAAGGATGCTGCTGTATCTTCTTCCATTTGAGTTGTAAAACGCTTGTTTACAGCATGGTTTGCAAGTATTTCGTCCATTGTCCAAAACCCCACAGCTAAGCCTGCCATATAAGCTGCTCCCAATGAAGTTGTTTCCACTATTTTGGGCCTATCTACCTCGATACGGATAATATCGGAAAGAAATTGCATTAAAAAATTATTAGCAGAAGCTCCACCATCCACAGCTAAGCGTTTCACTTTTATTCCTGCTTCGTCCTCAATAAGCCGAAGCATATCGAGTGTTCTATAAGCCAGTGACTCAAGGGTAGCTCTCACAATGTGAGCTCGCTTTGTCCCCAAGGTAAGTCCCAATATTGCACCCTGAACATCATTGTTCCAGTATGGAGCTCCCAAACCTGCCAATGCAGGAATTACTGTTACCCCTCCGGAATCTTTTACTGAATAGGCCAAATATTCACTCTCATCTGAGGAATCGATTATCTGAAGATTATCACGGAGCCACTTAATTGCAGCACCGGCAATAAATATATTGCCCTCCAAAGCATATTTTACTTCGCCATTGATACTCCATGCCACAGTTGTAAGCAAACCATTATCCGAAAAACGGGGCTTCTTTCCTGTATTCATCAACATAAAACTACCAGTTCCAAAAGTAGATTTAAGCATTCCTTTCTGAAAGCATGTTTGTCCAAAAAGAGCTGCTTGCTGATCTCCAAGAATAGAACCTATTGTTATCGTTTTCCCAAATACACTTTCATCTACCTCTGCCAATATTCCACTACTATCTACCAGATTGGGAAGCAGTGCTCTCGGAATATTAAAAAACTCCAGTAGTTCCTCATCCCAGTCCAACGTATTTATATTAAAAAGTAAAGTGCGTGAGGCATTACTGAAATCGGTAATATGTTTTCTTTTTGCACTAAGATTCCACACCAGCCATGTATCTACCGTTCCAAAAGCCAACTCTCCATTGATGGCTCTCTCCCTTGCCCCTTTCACATGATCCAGAATCCACTGTATCTTTGTTGCAGAGAAATATGAATCTACCACCAAACCGGTTTTCTTTCTTATCATATCAATCTTCTTGGCCCTTATCTTCAAACATCTTTTCTCTGTACGTTTGTCTTGCCACACAATGGCAGGATATATAGGCTCTCCCGTTTCTCTATCCCAAATAATAGTCGTTTCCCGCTGATTTGTAAGTCCCAAACCCTCAATATCTTCAAGAGATATCTTCGAACCATTGAGTAAATCTTTAGCCGCTTTAATCTGAGTGTTATAAATCTCCCATGGATCTTGCTCTACCCAATTCCTTCGTGGATAAAACTGGCTAAATGATAATTGCTCCTTGGCAATAATATTCGCTTTATTATCAAAAATTATTGCTCTGGAACTTGAAGTCCCCTGATCGAAAGAAAGAATATATTTTTTCTTCATATTGATTATTTCTGTTTTTCTATTATTCCACCGGTGGAGACTTTTTGAGATACAATTTTTGCCTCTCCTTTATAATATATCATCCCCCCCGTATTGGCACTAGCTTCCATTTTACCGTCCATAAGTATATCAATCTTACCTCCTGCAACAGAACGCAACTTTGCCTCTTTCACCTTTAAATTAAAGCCATGAAATATCCCACCGGTATTGGTACTTACTTCTACATTATGTGCATATCCCGATATATATAAGCCAGACCCTTGTATCACAATAGCCTTAAGACGCTTATTTTTTACTTTAATATGGGCCTCCGCTCCTTTACTCAATCGCAGATTAAAATCTTCCGCATTAAAAACTTCTTTCGACTCCAACTCTACTCCTGCTTTGGCTATAATTTCGTCAAGATTTATATAATACAAAATAAGCTTTAAGTTTTTTGCATCCCCAATACCTGTATTACGAATAAATAACCTGCCTTTCTTCAATTCTGTGGTAACACTCCCTAAATCAAGGACTTCATCGGATGATAATATCGCATAATTTGAATCTGACTGTACTAATTCAACATGTATATTTCCAAAGAAATAGACCGAATGAAATTCACTAAAATGACGTTTTTCCCTGTTCTTAGCTTCAAGGCCGGAAAACACAAAAAATAAAACTATTAAAATTACTATCTTCTTCATAATGGGCTGATTTGTATAAAGCACAAAAGTAATAATATTAAGACAGAATATGGAGGTTTTTTTAATTTCATTATAAGACAACGAATATTCCCGACTACTCTTTAGCCTATCTTTAACTCCTCCAAAGAGATATTGTCGCAAAAAACCACTAATAACGACATACTCAATAACTTAATCATACAACTCCATGAAAATTATTCTTATAAATCCATCCTTTGCTGTATTCTCCTTACTATTCTATTTCCATAGCAATACTATTCAATACTATTGAAATTCGTACAAACTCAAAAATATTCTGAATTTATAGGCGGCATCTAAAAAACAAAAGGATATAAAATATGAACTTTTGTCATGTATATTACCTTTGGCAAGAATTATGAGTATGTAGTTTTAACTAAATTATTGAACAATAAAATAAATCATACTATTATGAGCAAATTTCAAGATATAATAAATGGAGACAAGCCAGTGCTGATCGACTTTAGCGCAGAATGGTGCCAACCTTGTAAAATGATGCCCCCTATTCTTAAGCAAGTTTCGCAACAGCTGGGTGATAAACTTAGAATTCTTAAAGTTGATGTGGACAAAAATCAAAGCATTGCACGCCAATGGGGAATATCGAGTGTGCCTACTATAATGATCTTTAAACAAGGCAAGCAAGTCTTTCGTCAAGCCGGAGTTATTAATGCTCAACAATTAATAACTATACTAAAACCCTATCTGTAATTAGGAAAAGGAAGAGGTATTATAATGAATTCAGAGATTTTATCAAAAATATTTTTATAGATAAAATTTCTGAATTCATTTTTTTATCTTCCCAATAATAAAGATATATATTCCAATTTTCAAAGCAAAGATTTCCCTATTTTTGTCGTATGAATAGTAGCGAAGAGGATATAATAATATTACTAAGAAAAATTTGTGCTCTTAGTTTACCCCAAGAATTTGAAGCCACAGAAGATACCAATCGACAAATCCTTTTGGATAAGTTTAAACTTTCCGATAAAGATTTATTTGATACTGTATCTAATTTTTTAATGGCTTATGACTCACACCAATTTATCATTAGTGATTATCAATTAAAAATGAAAGCTGCTGATTTGTGGAAATCTCAACTTAAGTCATTCAATTTAAACTTGGAGAATGCAAGCACCGGGTTAAAAACAATATGTAAAAACAAACACATCAATATTGATTACGAACTTGACAAATTATTAAATTAATGGCCACCTTAAGTAGTAAAAAGACGGGATTATTTTTTGGATCTTTCAATCCCATCCATGTTGGACACCTTATTATAGCGAATCATCTGGTGGAACATACCGATTTGGATGAAATATGGTTTGTAATCTCTCCCCATAGTCCTTTCAAAAAGAAAGCAAGTCTTTTGGCCGATCACCATCGCTATGCTCTTGTCAATTATGCCGTTGAAGACAACTCTAAACTCTGGGCCTCTAATATTGAATTCGGATTAACACAACCTTCTTATACAAGTCATACGCTTAGCTTCTTAGAAGAAAAATATCCCATGAAAGAGTTTGCGCTAATTATGGGTGAAGATAATATCGTTCATCTTGATAAATGGAAGAATCATCAATTTATTTTAGATAACTATTCCATTTATGTATATCCTAGGCCCGGCATTAATCAATCTAAATTTCATGATCATCCTTCCATTAAAATCATTACTGACGTCCCCAAACTGGAAATAAGCTCTTCCTTTATTCGACGCAATATTCGTGAAGGAAAAGATGTTAGGTACCTCCTCCCTGAAAGAGTCTATCGCTATGTTAAAGAAATGCATTTTTACACTCACTAAATTGCTTATTCATAAAACTAAACTATACAACGAGTTATTGACATTATGATATTCATTTGATATCAAAATAAAGAGAATACGTATAATATCCATTTCAAAGGACATTCAAAAAAAAAGACCGCCTTTGACGGCAGTCTTTTATAATTATATTCGTTTCCGAATTACTTTTTAGCTTTATATCCTTTTTGTTTAGCCATATCTTCCAATTTCTTCTGAAAGTTCGATTTTTTTGCCGGCTTCTTCTTATGTGCCTGCAATTTAGCCCTAATGGCATCTTCGTTAACAAACTTACGGATAAAATACATTTGTGAGAACGTAATAATATTAGCCAAGAAATAATAATAACTTAAACCGGCGGCATAATTATTGAAAAATCCTAAAAACATTATCGGCATAATATACATCATCGTTTTCATTCCAGGCATTTGCTGCGAGGAACTCATCATCTGATTATTCATCCGAGTGTATAAAATGGTAGAAACTGTCATTAACAGGGTAAATAAACTAATGTGATTTCCATAAAAACGACTCAGCAGAGGAATTTGTTGTGACCAGCTATATATGGAATCGTATGTGGATAAATCGTGAGCCCAAAGGAAACCATGTTGTCTCAACTCAAAGGCAGCAGGGAAAAACCTAAACATCGCAAATAATATCGGCATCTGCAATAGCATAGGCACGCAACCGGCCATAGGATTTACACCAACTTTTTTGTAGAGTGCCATAGTCGCTTGCTGCTTTTTCATTGAGTCTTCCTTTTTAGGGAATTTGGCGGAAATCTCATCAATTTCAGGTTTTAACACCCTCATTTTAGCCGAACTCATATACGTTTTATAAGCAATTGGGAATAAAAACAGCTTCAATAGAACTGTCAATACCAATATAATAATTCCATAGTTCCAACCAAAGCCACTAAGGAAGTCAAAAACAGGAATTACCACAAAACGATTTATCCATTGCAATAAGAAAAAGCCCCATCCCAAAGGAATCTGCCGTTCTAATTCAATATTATAAACCTTTAATACATCGTACTTATTAGTTCCGATATACATTCTCATGGGAATACTTTGAAAATCTGAAGAATATGAAAGAGGAATACTAATCTCCGAAGACATCGTTTTCAGATATTTTGGATTAGTAATATTAACATCCTTATATTCTTTAATTTTAGCCTTAGCAAAATCATTATCTGCAATTAATGTTACGGAGAAGAACTGCTGCTTAAAGGAAATCCATTGTACCTTGGTATCTAACTCTTTGCTATCCTCTTCTTTCATTTCACTGAGGTTATCAGCATTTTCTCCCGTATAGCGATAATAAACAGCAGTATGTTTTATCTCCTGCTTAGCATCTTTTTCTTTGGAAAATAATTTCATATTCCAAAACAAAGGAATATCATTCATTCCCGGGGCGACAATGTCCGACATGCCCTTCATATTAAGGGTATAATTAATCATATAATCATCACCCTGAATAACATACACAAATTCAAGATACTTACTCTTATCTACTTTACCATTTGCATCATTGGGATAGATACGCATAGCAAAGCGGTATTCATCATTTGGTTTTACATAAACACTATCTTTAATATTATTTCCTTGTAAAACTACCGGTTCAAAGTACAAATCTTTTGTTTCAACTCTTTTATCGTTGAGCAAATAACTCATGCTGGCAGTTTTACTATCGAATAAAACCAAAGGTAGGCTATCATAAGTCCTATAATTATTTAATCGAGCATAAGTAATACTCCCTCCTTTGGACGATATTCGTAGTTTTACCTTTTCTGTCTCAATGATATAGTCTTTATTTTCACCATGCGACATAGCGGCAAACTTGCCAAACTTTTTTATTTGCATGGCATTCAGAGTCGAATCATTCCCTTCGGTACTTAGCTCTATCTCAATACTATCCTGTTCTAATTTTGCTAATTCAACTTTAGCTTTACGAAGTGAGTCTGCAATGCGTGCCTGACTGAATTTAATGATCCGCAAAGAATCTTCGGCTCTTTTTTTAGCTTCTTCTATTTTTACTTGTTCTTTTGATGGGGCTACAAACCACGAGTAGCCTATAAGAATGAGAAAAATAAATACAAAACCTAGTACTGTATTCTTATTCATTTGTTATAATATTATTATATAATAAAACTATTCCCGTTAAGGGGCTGCAAAGATAATTTTTTTCATCGTAATATGTAAGTCTCTTTTTTATTTTATTATTCTTTAAACATACATAACTATTATTCTGATTTACTGATTATTACAATATAAAATCCACCAATTAACTACATCAACATCCTAAGTTAGTATCGTATAAACTATCCTTAAAACAAAAATAGAGACTGGAAAAGCCAATCTCTATTTTATTTCATCTGACTAAATAGTCAAATCTATCAAACCGTATTATCTAACTATCAATTTAGCCTTATAAGTGGAATTATCATCTAGCCTAATTTCAATAAAATACTGGCCTCTGCTTAGTCCCGAACGTAATAATTCTATAGTGTTTCCACGACGTATATACTGAATGTTTATCCTTCGCATTTGCATATCAAAAACACGAAGTTTTAACTTATGATTTTTTACATCTTCAATATTAATGTTGGTCCTATCAGTCATTGGATTCGGGTAAATTGTGATATTTCCGGGAGCAAAAGCATCATCAATTCCTGCTCCCACCGACAAGGCCACATCCTGACATACCGGATTTGAAGCACCATACACATTAGAAGCTATTAGGCAAACATGAAATGTACCCCCTATGGCAGGAAAAGTATGAATAGGATTTTGCTGGCTGCTAGTAGTTGCATTGTCATCAAAATCCCATAACCACTGTATTGGTGTATTTGTAGATAAATCAGTAAATTGTACTGTTGGATCTGCCGAAATATCAAAACTAAAGTTGGCCACCGGAGGAATAATAGTAGATATGGATACGCTATGGCAAATTGAGTCACTACCTCCACGATTTACTATTTTTAAACATACTTGATAAGTTCCATTGCTGGTATAGGTATGACCGGTATTCTGTACTTGTGAATATACGCCATCACCAAAATCCCAATAAAAAGTATCCACTACTCCTGTTGATGCATCGGTAAAGAAAATATTAGGTGAATACGTAGTATCTATGGTAAAAGCGGCCACTGGTGGCGGTGGCGGTGGATTATAACCCAGTTGAGTTATTGCCCGAAACTGAAAATCAATAATGCCACTAGTTCCATTTGCTGACACCCAACCTGAAGCACCATACACAAAAGATCTGCCTCCACTGCCAGGCTCAGTAATCGCTGCCCAAACTACTCCTGAAGGAACGGTATAACCAATAAAGATATCACCGGTCAAACTATCCAATAAGGTAGAATCGGACCTTAAATCTACTACTGTCATCGCACTGGTATTTTGCAGAGTGGCCGCCGGGAACACTTTCTTTGGCGGAATAATATCCACACCGGGAACACCTCCAACACTAGTCCACACATGCACAAGCATAGAATCATTTGGACGATTAACATCGGTATAATTTCTTATCAGCACAGAAGCAAGTTGTTGATTGCCTCCACCGGGAAGAGTAACTCGTACTGCTGCTCCAGAAGTAGATCCAATGGAATCGACAAAATCTACCTGCCCATTATCGTATGATATATAATGACCTGCTATATAGCTAAATGTATCAGTATTAATTGCATTTGCCGCAGCCGAACTATCTACACCACGAAAATAATATTCTACCAACGAACCTGCACTATATCGTGGAATGACAAAGGTATAATTAGTTGAAACAATATTCGTTGCACTAATATTCGTAAAAGCTCCTCCATCCACACGATAACTCAAAAGAGCTGTGTCAATTCCTGAAATATCAATAAATTGAGCATTTAATGTATTAGGGCCTACACTCCCTTGATAAAATGCGTTGGGAGTATGAATAATTAATGGAGCCGCATTATCTACGGTATCACTTGTTATAACAACATCGTCAATATACATTCCATCATAATTTACTGCTCCATCACTATAAAAACGAAATCTGATTTTAACGTTAGAATTACCTACGTAGCCTCCTAAACTGTAATTGAACTGAGTCCACACACTCAATGTATCATCATAGCGGTCAAGATTGATCCATGTGGTACCTCCATCGGGAGAAACATCCAGATACATATAGTCGAAGCCACCTTCTATGGTATATTTACCCCAAAAACTTAATTCTGCCGACAAGGAAGAACTTAAATCTACTCCTGCCAACATGCTTGAGGAAATATAATTTAAATTGTTAGCGTAGTTGCCATAAGGGCTTTCCGACATGGAATGATTACTCGAATGGTATGAGCTTGTTGTTAATCCCCAACTTCCATTCATTACCCAATTGGAGGTTCCTGATTCAAAGTTATCGCTAAATACTATAGATTGCGCTGTAATACTACCGGTAAAAGCAATCAGGAAAAAAAGTTGTAATAATAATTTCATAAGCAAGATTTTAGTAAAAGTGAATAATTTAAAAAAACCTTTATTTACGATTTAACAATCATAAAATCTAAAGGCGACTCAAAGATACTAAATTTTATAACATTCTAAGGTCATGCCTCCAAATTATTTAACTTTTTATTGTACACCTCCTTTTAGTTGCAAGAAAGTTTACAACCCTTAAATTATGAGTAGAATATACTGACATAAAGGTCGACAAAGCAGCATAGTACTATTTATTACCTTTGCTTTTTTTTCATAAGATGCAGACAGTTAACAATACCCCTTTAAAAAAACACATATCATTTGAGTACACAAGTTTTGATAGAGTGGTTTTACGAGGATATGTTCAACAGTTATTTGTAGAAGGTTCTGTTATACAATTATTGCGTAATTTAGGTTTTAAAAGCCATAGCAATGGTGTTATGAGAATTCTGACTGATAAATTAAATGCTCACATCAAAAAGACATCTGAAAAACTAGGTGTTACAATACATTGGTGGAGTACAAAAGAGAAAAATCAATATCATTCAAAGATTAATTTTATCCAGGACCATTATAAAGAAGAACTAACAAAGAAGAACAAAAAAAGTAAAGTAATAGCAATAATTAAGTCTGTAGAAAATACAAGAACATTTGAGACTAAAAACATTAAAACCAAAGAAGGCAAAAACTTCTCTAAGATGTATTCATTAAACAAATTTGTCAGTCACTACTACATTTACATTGACGATGAAAAACTTGGGCTTTGCTATCTCAAAATAGCATCCTACCTTCCTTTTGTCAGTGAATTTTACTTTAATGGGCATAATTTCTTAAAAAAACAATTCGATTTAAATGGCAAAGGATACACAATGAAAGACAACTCTTTTACCAAAATAAAAGATTTAGAAATACTAAATAATTTGGCTAAGAATTTTCAGCCAAGTATTGCCATCAAGAGAGTAAAACATTGGATGGATATCTTTTTTAAGTTTGACCAAGGACAAAAATCAACACGTTCAAAACTTTTACATCACAATTGGTTTACTTTTCAAACAGAAATTGCTACAAATCTTATATTTAAATTTGCCAAATCATATTTTGACAGAATACTTGCAAAATACCATACTATCGGATTGCCCGATAAGTTGACTGAAATATTCAGTCTTTCACGTAAAAAGACAAATAGCAAGACGACACAGAATATATTTAAAACACAAGCTGTAATAAAGCATTGGTTAGAAAAAAACTCAATAAAATGTTACAATAAAAGCGGCTGTTTACTTCGAGTTGAAACCACAATTAACAAACCGGACTTGCCCGGTTTAAAGCTGAAAAAGCCAGCCATCAATCTGATGGCATATTATTGGTATGGGCTCAGTAGTAACAGTCGCTATATTGAAACAATATCTGATATTGATATTTCCATTTTAGATGAAAAGCTTTTTAGAAAATATCAAGATACTGTACTAAATCACAAAGGGGTAAAAATACCAGCTCCCGATTTAAGAAAAGAACATCAGGTAGATTTTATTAAGGCATTATTATCATCTGTTAATCGTTCTTTGGGATTCAGAAGCAAAGATTTGAAGCTATTATTAGGAGAAAACTGGAAAACTGCAAAAATTGCCTATGAATTGCGGAAATTAAGAGAGCGAGGAGCAGTAAAAAAGCTTCAATCTTCTCATTACTACCAACTTACAAAAGAAGGTTTTGTTTGGATTTTTTACTCATTTTTCAATTCCAAACATATGTTAAAGCCTTTATTATCTGGTAGTTACTCTAATAGTAATATTTCAAACCCTGAGCAAGCATCAATTATTGAGGGTGCTTACTCCGATATAAAAAGGCTGTATCTTTGATTATGTCTGAATTTAAGCTAATTTCGTAAACAGAAAAAAACGTGAATTTTATTTACGTTTTTGAAAAGTTAAAACATACAGCTAACACTTTTAAAAGCTAAAATGACTTTCTGTTTCTATTTACAACGCATTACATTCAATTGCTCCCCAAAAAAAATCAAACAACTAATATAGTATGATTCAATTCAGTTGGTCTTTTAAATAAGCATACCACTGCTCCATTCCTTCTCCTGTAGTGGCAGAAACCTCATAAAATACTAAGTGATGATTAATGAGCAAAGCATTATCCTTAAAGCTTTTAACATCAAAATTAACATAGGGTAATAAATCTATTTTGTTAATAATACAAATATCAGAAGTACTAAACATATCCGGGTATTTCAAGGGTTTATCATCCCCTTCGGTAACACTTAGGATCACTATTCTATCCTTTTCTCCTAATTTAAAAAGAGCAGGACAAACTAGATTTCCTACATTCTCAATAAAGAGTATCGAATTTTTTTTAGGTTTTAATTCCTGAACAGCCTTTTTAATCATCTCACCATCGAGATGACATGCCTGTCCTGTATTTATTTGAATCACAGGTGTATTGGTAGCATCTATTCTATTGGCATCCTGCATCGTTTGCTGATCCCCTTCTATTACACTAAAATTGACGCCCACCGACAAATCCGTAAGCGTACGCTCCAGTAATGATGTTTTACCCTATCCGGGTGAGCTTACCAAATTAAGTGCAATAATGTTATTTTCCTGAAAAAAAATTTCATTCTCTTCTGCCAATGAAGTGTTTGCTTGTAAGATATCTTTCTCCAGTTGAATAATTTTATTACTTTTATCACCGGAATGATGAGAATGATCTAAAGCCAATTCCATCCCGGTAATCTGCCTGGGCTTTCCACCCGGCTTTCGCAGCAATAACTGCTTTGTTGTTCCGCAACCGCAAGTTGTACACATAATAGTTGATTTTTTTAATGGTTAATCTTCATAAGTTAATGCTTTTATCTTTAATTCTTTCCCCTGAATAAGTTCATTAAACAAACTATTACAATGGGGACAAGTATCATATAAATTAGCAATGGCAAACACAGCCCCGCAATCTTGACATTTTGCTTTAGCTTCAACCCAATTTATTTTTCTTTTTGCGGAGTTTAACACACTCCCTTTTACCCCCTGTGGCCATGCAAAATCAAGTGCTTCTTGCACTATTCCACTTTGGCTACCAATCTCTAATTCTATGGTTGAAAAACTTGAAATATTAAGCTTCTCAGCTTCCGCCTTTGCAATATCTACAATACTTATTACTATGGATAACTCATGCATGATTCTATTGTTATTTAGATAACAAATGTAATTGTATTTTCCATACTATTTAATAATCACTTCCACCTCAATTAGCATAAATACATTGAGATTTATCATTCTGCATCATTAATATCAGATAAAGAATTCTATATCATATTGTTAGTATTCTATGAAAATACAGAATAAAATTCTCAATTTAGTCACCATAAAATAAAAAGGGAAAGAATTTATGCAATTTATGATGGTTAAATTGGTATAAAATGGCTCAAAACAAACCTATTGTAGGTAAGGAATAAACTTATATTCTTATTTTTAAAAGGAGAACCCAAAGAGGGAATTCCTTCTTACCTAAGCCCCCTTTGGATTTCCCCTTTTCTGAAAAAGGGAAATAATATTTCGATTGATATTCAGAGTATTAACCTATATATATTTTACCCTTAAGCCAGAGGGGCTCTTCCTTTTTGTCTTGAAACAAAAAGGAAGTACTAACATTAAACTAGAACTAATCAAGTATTTTTGACGGCCAACAATGATTTAGTTTATTTATTCCAACAAATATTTTTATTGCCATTAAACCTTTTTCAATAAAAACTGTCCTCTATAGGAGTGAAATTATTAAATATATATAATCTTTAATTTATGAAAATAAAACATTACGTATTTTCCAGTATTCTATTAGTATTAATGGGCTTAAGTTTTATGTCCTTTAACAAGGGTAACCAATGGAACCTCTATAAACAGAGTAAAGGAATTCAGATATATTATAAACTTACTAATTGTGACGATATTAAGAATGGACTCTTTCAAAATTACATTCTTTATAAAGTGGTAAATACAACCAACTACAATGTAGATATCAGCTGGAAAAACGAAGTGTGGTATAACAATCACTGCACAACTTGTGGACAAAATAAGGAAAACAAGAGAGTTAAACTCCAGTTAAAAGCAAACGAAACAATAATTGGAGATTGCAAAAACTCAAATTTAAGCCTATTTGCAGAATATAAAAACCATCCCAAGGTTGACAAACTAACTAAATTTGAGATTATTGATTTAAGCATTAAAATAGCATTGAAATGAGAAAAAACAGTATAACATTAAGCATTATAGCATTCTTCCTTACTGCTTTTAATACGCTATCCGAAGCACAGTGTGATATTACAGCCGTTGCTTATCCAATGACTGTTTGTGCCGGAGATCAGGTAATTCTAACTTCCTCTGGAAGTTGTGGCTATTTAATGAATAACCATTTCAATAACAATTCCATTGGTTCAGGTTGGAGCAGTACAGCCGCTAACCCTGTTTTTAATAATCCCTGTGGACCGGGGCCCAACGGACCCTATCTTTGGGTTGGTACAACAGCATCATCACAACGAACTCTTACTACCAATAATTATGACGTATCTGTAGGTGGTTGTACATTGAAATGGGATATGCGGTATGGAAGAGTTCAAGGCCAAGGCCCATGCGAAGATCCCGATGCCGCAAATGAGGGTGTTCACATGCAATATTCCACCAATAATGGTAGCACATGGACTGACTTTCCAGGACCTAATATTGAACCCTCAGGACCAAATTCTATCAACGGACCATTCTTTACTTCCACCTATGGATCAGGAGGTTACTGGCAACCATATTCTAGCCAAACACAACAAAATAATAGTTCGCTATACTATTGGCACACTTATAAATGTACTGTTCCTCCGGTTGCCTCAACAACGAGCACTAAATTTCGATGGGCTCAATTAGCGAATAGTAGTCAAGGATGGGATGCTTGGGGTATTGACGAAGTTGGTATCACTTGCCCTAATCCATTAACACATGTACAGTGGTCAACAGGAGATACTGTCTTTAATCCCGGGCAAATAACATTGGCCCCAAGACCAAATAATTTAGGCTATGATACTTGTTTTATTGTTCATATTTGGGATACACTAAATCTAAATGGGGCTTATGATACCGTTTGTATTCATGTACTTCCCATACCTACTGCTGATTTCACCGCCGATACCAATATATGTGAATATGACAGTACACTGCTCCATTTCATAGGAAGCGCCGACAGCAGCGCCGTCTTTACTTGGAGCTTAAACGGTCAAAATACATACAACAGAGGTTCTTTGGATACTTTACTGCCCACGGGGATATATTCTACTCAACTTACAATAAATCAAGGAGGATGTATGGCTACATCGGCAATAACAACTATTCATGTAAATCCTAAACCCCTACTCTCTTTTTCATCTGATAAGTTTGAAGGTTGCGCACCCCTTACTCCCACTTTTACTAATTATAGCATTCCTACTAATTCTACTTTTACTTGGAATTTTGGCAATGGAGACACTCTTATCAATAACTCACCAACCTATACATATAATGACGCAGGTACATATACTGTTACTTTAAGTGGAATAACTCAACAATCATGTATTGACACACTTGTACTTTACAACCTAATTCATGTATATCCAAATCCAACAGCTAATTTCCTTATCACCCCATCAGTAACCAATGTAGATAATCCTACAGTTCAGTTTACCGATATGTCCTCAAATAATGTCAGCTCATGGTATTGGAATTTTGGTAATGGCGATAGTTCCACAACACAGAACCCTAACTATACTTATGCTGCCGATGGCAAAAATTATACTGTCTGGCTATACGTAAAAACAGACAAAGGGTGCATTGATTCCACCTCTTTGATTGTGAGGATAATAGTTGATAAAATAGAAGTCCCCAATGTAATTACTCCCAATGGCGATGGCGTTAATGATGTTTTCACTATTAAAAACATTGAAGCCGTTGAGTCTTCAACTGTTCTAATTTTTGACCGTTGGGGTAAGAAAATATTTGAATCTCATAATTACAAAAATGATTGGGACGGTGGAAATGCTGCCGATGGAACTTATTTCTACGTAATTAAGTACAGCAGTTTCTTAAAAAGCTATGAGAAATCAGGTACTTTAACCATTCTCCATTAAATTATTATAGCCCATACTTTTAAAAAAGCCTTGAGATGCCTCAAGGCTTTTTTTATATCCAATTGCACTCCATATTGTTACCTAAGACTCTTATTAATAACACATTCCCATAAAATAGCTAATCCAAAATTTCAATTAACAGATTACCTTCATCAAATGCCCCTGCTCTATTTATTTGGGGCAATAGTTTTCAAAACTTCCATCAGAATAAAAAATAACAATCCGCTCTATACCTTTAGCCTCTCGCTTATCACGCAGCTTGGTATTTTTAGCTTTTCGCTTATCCGATTCTTTAATCATTTCCTCTTTGCTAGGTAATACTTCCCTTGCCAAAGCTGCTTTAGTAGTGGATATCTTTTTATTTAACGTATCCAAGGAAGTGTGAACCTGCTGACCTAATTCGCTTCTTTCAGCGGATGTTTCGCCCCTTGCTGCCCTTACGTCTCCCTGACCGCTTATTAGCCAATTACTATCTATTTGAGGAAATTCTTTTAATATCTTCACAATATAATCGAGGCTCGCCTTGTTACGCCCTGAAAGCACATGCGACAAACCGGAGCGCGCAACTCCAATCTTGTCAGCAAATTGAGCAGCAGACAAGCTATTCTGCTCCATTATGGTTTTAATACGCTCTTTCATAAGTATATCTATTTTATAATAAGTACTTCAAAAACTAAATAAGGTCTGCTAAAAAGCTCAGAAACTATGTGTTGAACCTGTCGAAACGTGCATCTGTTTTTTTTGATTTCTGAGGTGTAGATGCATAAGAATACTTCAAGACGAAGACGCTAAAAAAGATTTGTGCTTCTGAGTAACAAAAGATTGCTTTTACAAGCTTTAATAATTGCACAGATTTTATACAATTATGCTCGAAAACCTTGCACTTATTATGCGGAATACATTTATAAATATCCATAGGTTAGTATTTTATGTCCTTTTCAGTAGATCCTAAATAAGCTACCAAGCTCTATACGCCACAATTACAGAAAACCAAACCCCAATAGAAACAAGATAAAAAAAGGTTTGCTTCGCAAAACAAATTCCTCAACAACAAAGCTTTATTTACCTTCCTTCCTCCAAATCAATTGTTATCCTCCGTTTGCTGCAAAATCCTTAGTGTTTTCAAACTAAATACTTACAACACAATCATTATAATCAATTACTGTTTTCTATAAATTCATTTAATATTAAGTTTACAAAAGTATACAATTCCATCGAATATAAAAATATAATTTACATTTATACATAATATATCCACTAATTACAATTGTGAACTAATAGTTATGCATAATGTATAATTAGCAGATTTACAGCATTATATAACCCAATCCCATCATGGCTTAATTTTATGTAAAAGATTAATTATTTACTTTATATAACCTTTTTATCTATTTGGTTTAGCGTATAGTATGAGTAACTATGTTATATTGTTCTTTTTCTTGTTCACAATTGTAATTACAATTGTGAACAAGAGTGTGTTATGCTAAAAAACAACAATTTCTATCCAAAGCCTAGCAGCAATATCCTTACTAAAGCCGACACTCTGGAATTAAAAACTAAAGTCAATAACAAATTCTGAATCGATTACAATCACTATTGTCCAAGAAAAAAGAGGAAAGAAAAAACCCCCTACTCTATTTTAAACAAAGTAGGAGGTTTAAAAAAAAAAAGAATCAAATCATAAGCGGGATTCTGTGCATAAAATAAATTTATGTCTTATCATTTATCTAGGCTAAGGTTCACACCTTAGCTCCATCGACCCACCCTCCGACTTAGCCGAGCAGACATTATTCAATAAAATTGAACGTCGGTTTACATGGTCTTTCATCCCATAAGGTTTACCCAACTACCGTGTCACCACGACAGCTCGTGAGCTCTTACCTCACATTTTCACCTTTACCACAACTCCAACAAAGAAGTTGTGGTAGTTATTTTCTGCGGCACTTGCTGTCATTTTCTGCCGAAAATGCCTTCCTGTTAGGAAGTATGGCGCTCTATGATGTCCCGACTTTCCTCCCCATATTCATTATAAATATGCGGCGATAAGATCATTGACTCTATTTTGCAAAAGTAAGCTAAAGCAAGCATATAATATCTAAGTATTTTCAATTAAATAAACTACTTTTGCAAATATTAACATATCAAATATTTTACATTATATTTATGGCAACAGTTGACGATAAAAAGATCATTTTTTCCATGGTTAAAGTAAGTAAATCTTACGAAAATGGAAAAAATGTACTTAAAAACATCTATTTAAGCTTCTATTATGGAGCAAAAATTGGTGTGATAGGATTAAATGGCTCTGGAAAATCAACATTATTACGGATAATAGCAGGCTTAGAGGAGAAATATCAAGGAGAAGTTGTATTCTCGCCGGGCTATACCGTTGGCTACCTTGCTCAAGAGCCCTATTTAGACGATAACAAAACGGTTAGAGAAATCATTGAAGAAGGCGTCCAAGAAACCATGGATATTCTTAAAGAATACGAAGAAATAAACATGAAATTTGCTGAGCCTATGAGCGATGACACGATGACGAAACTTATTGAACGTCAAGGTGAACTCACCGAATTAATAGATCAGCATGATGCTTGGGAAATTGATTCACAGTTGGAAAGGGCAATGGATGCACTACGATGCCCCGAAGGCAATACCCCGGTAAGGAATCTCTCCGGTGGAGAGCGAAGAAGGATTGCCCTCACAAGACTTCTACTTTCAGAACCCGATATTCTTTTACTCGACGAACCGACCAACCACCTCGATGCAGAATCTATTGATTGGCTAGAGCAGCATCTGCAACATTATAAGGGAACAGTTATCGCGGTAACCCATGATCGCTACTTCCTTGACAATGTGGCCGGATGGATATTAGAACTTGACCGTGGTGAAGGAATTCCCTGGGAAGGAAATTATTCCTCTTGGCTTGAGCAAAAGACTAAGCGCATGGCTATGGAGGAAAAAACAGAGAGCAAACGCAGAAAAACACTGGAACATGAACTTGAATGGGTACGAATGGCACCAAAGGCACGACATGCCAAAAGTAAAGCACGCCTTAAAGCCTACGATAGCCTTCTCAATAGTGACAGCAAGGAGAAATTAGAGAAATTAGAGATCTTTATTCCCAACGGACCTCGATTGGGAAATCAAATAGTTGAAGCCCATAAAGTATCTAAAGCTTTCGGCGATAAACTCCTCTTTGAAAATTTAGAATTTCATCTTCCTCCAAATGGAATAGTCGGTATTATTGGGCCCAATGGGGCCGGAAAGACTACTCTTTTTAGAATGATAATGGACTTAGAGAAAGCAGACCAGGGTGAATTCATAGTAGGCTCCAGTGTTAAGATAGGATATGTAGATCAACAGCATGCTGATATTGATCCTGAGAAAAATATCTTTGAAACTATTTCGCAAGGAAATGAGCTTATCCAATTGGGGAATAGAACCATTAATTCCAGAGCCTATATTTCAAGATTCAACTTTGGAGGCAGCGACCAGAATAAAAAGGTCGGCGCCTTATCCGGTGGAGAACGCAATAGACTTCATCTAGCATTAACACTAAAGCAAGAGGCGAACATATTATTACTTGATGAGCCTACCAATGATATTGATGTTAATACCCTTAGAGCACTTGAAGAAGGACTCGAAAACTTTGCCGGATGTGCAGTAGTCATTTCGCACGACCGGTGGTTTTTAGATCGTATTGCTACTCACATTCTTGCTTTTGAAGGCAATTCACAAGTTTATTGGTTTGAAGGAAGCTATAGCGAATACGAAGAAAATAAGAAAAAACGCCTTGGCAATGAAGGCCCTAAAAGAATACGATATAAAAAACTAAAAGCATAAAACAATAATATGAAGAAAGCCGATTTTTTAATGGGATTGTTGATAACACTTCTGATAATGTTATTTCTTCCCTTTCCCTTTTTAAAAGATTTTCAAAAGAATTTTCTTTTTAACCATAATTTATGGGTTGTCACTAGTTTTATTAAGTTTGGCGTCCTCTCTACCATCGGTGAATCCATTGGCTTAAGAATTAAAACAGGCGTTTATAATTATAGTGGATTTGGCCTACTCCCAAGGAGTATTGTATGGGGATTTTTGGGGATAGCCATTAAAATGGCTTTTGTAATTTTTGCCACAGGTACCCCTATCCTACTCGAAAATTTCTTTCATATTCATAATGCCGTAGATTCGATGAAAACCAGTGATATATTTACAGCCAAGGCAGAAGGTTTAGGCTTTACTCGTTTTATCACCGCATTTTTTATCAGCTCATTTATGAACCTGATTTTCGCCCCGGTATTTATGACCCTTCATAAGATTACTGATATTCATATTTTATCCACCGGAGGTAACTTAAAAGGATTCTTTACGCCAATTCCATTTCACAAAATTTTCCCCTCCTTAAATTGGGAAGTTCAATGGGATTTTGTTTTTAAGAAAACTATTCCCTTCTTCTGGATTCCTGCTCATACAATAACCTTTATGATGCCTTCTGAATATCGAATTGCTTTTGCAGCAATATTAGGAATTTTTCTGGGAATAATCTTAGCCATCGCTGCTCAAAAATCTCGTAAAGTATAAGGTTGAAGGTGAAATGATTACTATTAACCCAATTTATAAAACAGTTTTAAATAACCAATGAACAAAGTATTTCTATTAACTATTTTTATTTTTCTTGCAAACACTGCATTTAGCCAAGACAGTACTAAAACAAGCAAGAAAAAGATTAATATCCACACCCATGGTTTTATTAAATCCGATTATTGGTACGACAGTCGTCAAGTTGTATATGCCAGAGATGGATTATTTACTTTATTTCCAAAAGGAGTTGTGCTTGATAATAAAGGCAATGATATAAATGCCATTCCCAGTTTCAACTACAGTGCAATTACCAGTCGCCTAAACTTTAAAATTGATGGCCTTAAAGCCTTTGGAGCCTCCACATTTGCCTTTATTGAAGCCGATTTCTCCGGAATGTCAAATGTTAGCATTAATACGTTTAGACTACGCCATGCCTATCTGGAACTCGATTGGAAGAAAAGTAGTTTACTATTAGGCCAATACTGGCATCCAATGTTTGTCTCCAAGGTCTTTCCAACAGTAATTTCGTTAAATACAGGAGCTCCTTTTCAACCCTTTATCCGAAGTCCACAAATAAGATATACCTACCGCTTGAAGCAACTTAAAATAATTGCAGCAGCTTTATCCCAACGTGATTATAGCAGTAAAGGTCCACTGGGTAGAAGTTATACCTATCTTTCCAATGGGCTTATCCCTAATCTGCACTTACAAATACAGTATCACAAAGGCAAGCATCTACTAGGTATAGCTATTGATTATAAATCATTAAGACCCCGATTAATTACCGACAGTAATATTATCACCAAAAGCAGAGTTAACTCCAAAGCTGTAATGGCATTTTACAAATACAAAACTTCTAAGGTTGAATTTAAAACTAAAGTGATTTATGGAGAAAATATGACTGAAGACTTAATGCTCGGCGGATATGCCGTAACCAATATCGACACAGCCACCGATAGGAGAAATTACTCCCCCACTCGCGATCTCTTTGTTTGGACCAATATTATCTATCATAAAAAATTCAAGCATTTTAGTTTACGCCCTTCCCTTTTTATAGCCTATGCTAAAAATCTAGGCACTTTATCCAATACCACTAACATATTCTACGCAACAGCTCCTAATATTGATAAAATGTATCGTATTGCACCAAGTATTTCTGTTAAATCAGGCAATACCATGTTTGCCTTTGAATGGGAATACACCTCCGCCTTTTACGGCCATATTGATGATAATGCCACAGTATCAAATGCTAAACCTATTGCCAATAATCGCTTTATATTTACTGCTTTTTACTTCTTTTAGCCCAATTTACACTCTAATTATTAGAAAAAATTTCCCATTTTGAATCGTTTTTTCGCTAGCCTTTCGAAATAAAAATAAGCTACATGTCTATTAATAAGAGATTTACATATTACGGCACGCCTATTGCAAAGATGTTGGCAGGAGAAAGAGAAACAACCTTGTTTCTCGTATAGTTGTTTTAGAATAGCAATGTTAACCAAGAGAGTCCGCCCTGAGCAAGCGGACTTTTACTTTTATACCAAAAGACATAAAATTCACCGGCATAATCATTCCCTAAATTATTTATTCCATCAAAGTTATATTTGTAGCAATTAATCGGTTAAGCTATCAGATAATGCATCCATTTTTTATAAAAAAAAAGACCATAATAATTCTTTTACCAATTATTACAGTCTTTCTGTATTAGCAGATTGCATTCATAAGCGATCTACGTCCTTATCTCCTCTGCCCGAAAGGTTAATCACCACCAGTTTATCTTTATTTTTAAATTCTTTTAAAACCAATGCTACTGCATGAGCAGACTCAATGGCAGGTATAATTCCTTCGTATTTCGATAAAATTCGATACGCATTTAAAGCTTCCACATCAGTTATCGGCATATATTTAACTCTATTGATACGCTTAAGATAAGCATGCTCCGGACCTATTCCGGGGTAATCAAGACCGGCAGCAATAGAATACGAATCAATTGGATTTCCTTGTGCATCAGCCAAACATAAAGAATCGGCTCCTTGAAAAATCATATCTTTTCCCAATGTAAGAGTTGCTGCAGTTCGATCTGTCTCTATACCTTCTCCCGCAGCCTCAGCTCCCAATAAATCAACTTCCTCGTCTATAAAGTGTGCAAAAGCACCAATAGCATTAGAGCCTCCGCCAACACAAGCCACCACAGCATCAGGCAATCTTCCTTCGGCTTCAATAATCTGTTTTTTCATCTCCTTGCTTATCACCGACTGAAAATACCTGACAATGGACGGATATGGATGTGGACCTACTGCCGACCCCAACAAATAAAAGGAGTTGGGATGCTCTATATAATATCCTAATGCCGCATCTACTGCGTCCTTTAGTGTTCCTTGCCCATTCTCCACACTTATCACCTCAGCCCCAAGCAGCTCCATTCTTTTTACATTCATCTTTTGTCGCTCAGTATCTGTTTTCCCCATAAAAACCTTACAATTCATTCCCATTAGAGCAGCAACTGTTGCCGTTGCAACGCCATGCTGACCTGCTCCTGTTTCTGCAATTATCTCTGTAGCACCCATTCGTTTAGCTAACAATATTTGCCCCACAGCATTATTGATTTTATGAGAACCTGTATGGTTCAGATCCTCCCTTTTTAGATAAACCGTAGCTCCCAATTCTGCCGACAACCTATTGGCCTTATACAATGGTGATGGACGCCCCACATAGGTCTTTAATAATGAAAGATATTCCGAAACAAAAGCCGGATCATCTTTATAATTAACAAACTGCTCATACAGATTAAGCAATTTATCTTCCAATACCGGAGGCACATACATTCCTCCATAACGGCCAAAAAAGCCTACTTTCTCTTCAGTTAACACTGGATTTCTCATAATTTAAAAAATTTAAAAATTTAACAAAAAAAAAGCCGCAGAATAATTCTGCGGCTTGTACTTTATACTAATTTAAATATAGCTCTGCTAATTACTCTCTTTTTAGATAAGTATTACGCCATTGCCATATATGTAGTTGTATCGAAATCATAATGTGCAAAGATATACTATTTTTTATTTGTACAACAAATAAAAAAATAACAAAATCATGTTTTTCACACTATTGTCCGATAAAAATAGGAGGATGTAAATAATTATCAAACAATCTTGCCTTAGTCAGTCATAGACTTATTGATTGGTTACCAATAACTTATATCAGCCTTATATTCAATGAGGAAAAATAAATTGTTGGCAATTAATCCAAAAGGAAAACGATATAATACTTAAACCTCTACTAGCCTTTAATCATGAGGGTTTAAGGTTAGAGTAAATATCTTTATCGGACAACAAAGATTTTTTTTATAATGAATTCAACTGGCATCTAAATTAATGAACTAAACGAAATATAGTATTTTTCTACAGAAAAGCACCCTAAGACTTATATCTCACCGCTTTATATCCTGTATCTTACTCTATCTTTAAACACAGTTGTGATCTACTCTTAATCCGCCACAAGTATTCATCAAATACCTTTATTCCATCACATATTTCAATTTAGCAATTAAAACTACACCCTTGTAACAATAGTAATAATTTGATAAAAGCTCCCTCTTTATACACTTATGAATAGAATAATTATCGACTGCTATAATTCAAAGTGAACAACTCAATACCTTATAAATTACAAGCTTACCTATATTATTTTTTGTTTATGTATCTTTGCAAAATAATAAGCACCATACTCTAATCAATATTTTATGTCAAAACCAATTCTTATAGTTATTTTTATTGCACTCTCTTTTATGATGGAGGCACAAGTGAATACCCAGTCGATAGATACAAAGAAAAAAAATGACACAACGGCTGCTCCTTTGCATAAGGCCATGATAGATAAATTTAAAAAGGTGAATGATAAAATTTATAGTTTGATGAATTATATCCCGGCGCCCATTATCTCATATAGTACAGAAACAAATTGGCTTTTCGGATTAGCCAAATTCAATGCTTTTGACTTAAATAAGAAAGATACTATTTCCCAAGCCTCATCCGTTGGTGCTACAACAGCAGCATCCTTAAATGGTCAGATGTTTTTGCATATTGGCTCCCATTTCCATTGGGATAAAGATAGAAATATTGTAGATAATAGCTTTGGCATCGAACGCTTCCCCAGAGCTTTTTGGGGCGTTGGTAACGATATAAATATTGATACGTCTAAATTAATTACCAAAAGTTTTCTTAATATCAACATCGACTACCGGCGAAAAGTACTCCCTAATTTTTATCTTGGCATTGGGTACTATTATTATAATGTCTTTGATATCTCTTATTCTCTCGATACTATTTATCGCCCACAACAGTATAGAGGCTATGATGGAGGGCTGAATTCCGGTTTTGGGCTTTCATTTAATTACGATACCAGAGATAATATTTATAATTCAAGCAAGGGAATATTTATTTATTTCAATGCACAGTTTTATTCAAAAGCACTATTGGGTTCTGACTATATTTTTAATCGATATATAGCTGATCTACGCGCTTTCCATTCTGTGGGGAAATTTACTTTTGCCTACCAATTATACACCGAAGCTAATTATGGCAATATCCCTGTTTATTCCATGGCATTGTTGGGAGGCACCGACAGGATGAGAGGCTATTACAAAGGCCAGTATAGAGATAAAACACTGATAGACGGACAGTTTGAGATTCGCAAACATTTATTCTGGTTGATTGGAGGAGTTGCTTTTTTAAGTATGGGAGAAGTAAATCCTGATTATTCCTATATTAATATAAGTCATCTTAAAATTACTGCCGGTGCGGGCCTACGGCTTATGGTCGACCAAAAGCATAAAACCAATCTACGAATGGATTTTGGAGTTGGTAAAAATACAGTTGCTTTCTTCTTCGGCTTTAGTGAAGCATTTTAGCATAAAGTACTTTTGGGCAATTCAGCAATTCACAAGGCCGAAGCCAATACCAAAAATTGCTGAGCGCGCTATCCGCTATATCTATGGCATTAATTCTCCTTATACATTGATTCAAGGGTTTACCAATGCCATAGGATGCCGCTTCTATCGCTAGTGCGACGTAAAATATAATTATGCTAGCAAACGAAGATATTACTATGATTCAAGGAAGAAATAGAGACATTTTTTTTCAAAAAGGGGCACAGATGATGTTGCATTCCTTTCAAAACAAATCATTGTTATCCCATAAAAACATGGATTAATTCTAGTTTACTCTTTTTTCTACAGATCAAAGAAGACACAAAAAAATCTTCGCTATTTTTTCTCTTCAATTAAAAGTTCAAACCTAATTTTTTCAATTATTTTTAAAAATCCTTCTTGGGGTTCTCCCTTTAAAAAAAAGGAAGACAACTATATTCTTTAGGTTCAATAAGGGTTTCAACATATTAATTTCATTAAAATTTATCAAATCTGCTACCACAAGTAACAATCCTTATCCCCCTTTTAGCAAAAAGGGAGAACTTAAAGGGGACAAAAAAATTCCCTCTTTAGGTTCTCCCTTTAGTAAATGCTTAACTATTTCTATTGATGAAAATAATCACGCATACGATCAAAGAAGCTTTTATCCTTCGATGTTGGCATTGGATCGAAAGTCTTAGAGTCTTTAAATTTCTCCATTATTTTCCTCTCTTCTCCGTTTAGATGTTGCGGAGTCCATATATTTATGTTAACGAGCAAATCGCCAACGCCATGATACTCTACACTTGGCAAGCCTTTTCCCCTTAACCTAAAAACTTTACCTCCTTGTGTCCCGGCAGGGATTTTAATCTTAGCCTTACCATCAACGGTTGGTATTTCAATGGTAGTACCAAGCACGGCGTCAGGGAAACTAATATAATGATCGTAAAGTAAGTTGCTGCCGTCTCTCTTTAATTCATCATGAGGTATTTCTTCAATAACGACAATTAAATCGCCATTAATACCTCCCCTTGCCGCTGCATTTCCTTTGCCCGAAACGGATAGTTGCATACCATCCTCTACTCCTGCAGGAATATTAACAGTAATAACATCTTCCCCTTTTACTATCCCATTACCATGACAAACCTTACATTTATGTGTTATTATTCTACCTTCACCACCACACTGAGGACATACGCTCTGAGTTTGCATGTGACCGAGGAAAGTTTGTTGCACTCGTGTCACCTGTCCTGTACCATGACAAGTAGAGCAAGTAGTATAATTTCCATCTTCTGCTCCGCTACCATTGCAGGCTTTGCAACTCACATATTTATTTACTTTGATTTTTTTCTCTGCGCCATGCGCAATCTCTTTAAGCGTAAGCTTTACCCTCACCCTTAAGTTACTCCCCCTGTTAACTCTACGGCCGCCACCTCGCTGACCACCGCCACCAAAGCCAAAGCCTCCAAAAATATCGCCAAACTGAGAGAAAATATCATCCATACTCATCCCATGGCCACCAAAACCTCCACCTGAGGCTGCTCCATTTACTCCTGCATGACCAAACTGGTCATAACGTGCCCTTTTGTTCTCATCACTTAGCACTTCGTAAGCTTCAGCAGCTTCTTTAAATTTATCTTCTGCTGTCGCATCACCGGGATTTTTGTCAGGGTGAAACTGAATGGCCTTTTTGCGATAGGCTTTCTTAATCTCCTCTACCGTCGACGTTTTTTCAACCTCCAGAATCTCGTAATAATCTCTTTTTGACATATCTAATTGTATAATTATGGTTCTCTTTGTATTCTATATATATCTTAAATTCACAGCTTTTCCTATTCTAAATAAACCTATATTAATAAAACGACCATAGGCAGACTTCCAATACAAAGCCTACCTATAATTAGCAGTTTACCTTTTATGAAAAGCTGTCAACTTATTATTTAGTCTCCAACAACTACTTTGGCAAAGCGGATAACCTTGTCGTTCATAGTATAGCCTTTCTCTATTACATCAAGTACTTTTGACTTTAAATCTTCTGACGGCGCCGGCACTTTAGTAAGGGCTTCGTGCAAATCGGTGTCAAAAATTTCACCTATAGCTTTAATCTCTTCAACTCCTTTTTGCTCCAAGGTCTTCTTAAATTTATTGTAGATAAGTTCCATGCCTTCTCTATGTGCTCTATTCTCCTCAGTATCTGCTGTGGCTTTCATTGCCCGTTCAAAATCGTCAATAATCCCAATAATGGAAATAATCACATCCTCACCGGCTGTTTTATATATATCAGCTTTTTCTTTAATAGTACGCTTTCTGTAATTATCAAATTCAGAATATAGACGTAAATATTTGTCATTTAGCTCTGCAATCTTTTCTTGCGACTCTTTCAGTTCTTCCTTCAGCTTATCCTCCTTGCTTTGTTTCTTTCCTCTTCCATATTTCTTCGATTTTTTTTCTGCCTTTTGGTCCGCTGTTGCCGCATTTTTGTCAGCTGTATTATTATCAGAATTCATATTCGATAATTCTTGCTCTTGTATATCTTTAGTATCATCCATAACTTTTATGTTTATTATATTGGTTAATATATTGATTAACTGTATGTAATGTTTCTTTCTCCTTGTTATTAAAAACATGCCGAGACACTTGCTTTTACCAAAATTGTTGCCAATATACGATTCGGGACATTTTGTCATAATGTATTTGTGACAATAAATAATAGGTCCCATTCTTATTCCTTTATATATACCAATATATAGCTATATTAAGATTAAGAAAATCAACTTACATTTGCATCGAAAAATTACAAATTCATAACTATGCGTTTAAGCGACCTAAAGCAAGGAGAAAAAGGAATAATTTCAAAGATTAGAGGAAGAGGCGCCTTTAGACGTCGGATAATGGAAATGGGATTTGTAAATGGACAAGAAGTTACCGTTGTAAAGCGGGCTCCCCTACAAGATCCCATTGAATACTCAATTATGGGTTATGAGGTTTCACTACGCGAATCAGAATCGAAATTAATAGAAATTATTAAACCGGGAGAAAGCATCTCCCATGATTTTGATTATAAAGGCACCATGACAGAGGACACAGGCCTTAAGCTAAGGGAAAAAGGATTGAGAACAATAAACGTTGCCTTTGTTGGAAATCCTAATTGTGGCAAAACTACTATCTTCAATGCCGTTACAGGAATGCATGAGCATGTGGGAAATTACAGTGGCGTAACTGTCGATTCCAAAGAGGCTGTTTTCAAGCATAAGCAATACAGAATTAACATCGTTGACCTACCGGGGACATATTCACTTACCGCCTATAGCCCTGAAGAACTCTATGTCAGGAACTTTATCCATAACGAAATGCCCGATGTGGTTGTTAATGTGGTAGATAGCTCAAACCTTGAACGCAACTTATACCTTACTACGCAGCTAATTGATATGGATATTAAGTTGGTGATAGCACTTAATATGGCCGACGAGCTGGAGAAACGACACGACAAACTCGACGATGAAACCTTGGCGCAGATGTTGGGAACCCCAATGGAAAAAACGGTTGGTGCTAAAAATATTGGAATCGACAAGCTCTTTGATCTGGTAGTAGAAGTTTATGAAGATAAGAATCCCATCGAACGTCATATCCACATTAACTATGGTAAATGTTTGGAGAAATCAATACAGTTGGTGCAAGACCTTATCAAAGATAAAGCAAATTACGACCTTACTGACCGAATTTCTTCACGCTTTCTTGCCATCAAACTTTTAGAAGGTGATAAGGATGCTTTCAAAAAAATTGAATCCTGCTATAATGCTTATGAAATTAAGCAAATGGTGGAGGAAAGGAGTAAGCGCATCGAAACTTACTTTAAAGAAAATGCCGAATCTGCCATTACTGATGCCAAATATGGTTTTATCAATGGCGCTCTAAAGGAGACCTTTGTTCAGGGAAGCAGCTTCAATAGACGCGATATTACTCGATTGATTGATACTTTTATTACCGATAAATTATATAGTTTCCCGCTTTTTATTTTCCTTATGTGGGTAATGTTTCAAGCAACATTCTTGTTAGGAAGCTACCCTCAACAGTGGATTGCCGAAGGTATCGATATCTTTAGTACATGGATATCTTCAATATTGCCCAATGGGATTATCCGAGATATACTTGTTGATGGGATTATCGGTGGCGTAGGAAGTGTAATAAGCTTTCTTCCCAATATATTGATACTCTTCTTTTTTATTGCACTAATGGAGGACACCGGCTATATGGCTCGTGTCGCTTTTATTATGGATAAAATAATGCATAAGGTAGGACTGCACGGCCGCTCTTTTATCCCTTTACTTATGGGATTTGGCTGCAATGTTCCTGCTATTATGGCTACCAGAACTATCGAAGGAAGGCGCGACCGCCTTGTAACAATGCTGATAAATCCTTTTATGTCTTGCTCGGCACGGCTGCCGGTTTATGTGCTTATTATAAGCGCATTCTTTCCTAATCACCCGGGAACAATGTTATTCTTTATTTATTCCCTCGGCATTATGATGGCCGGTATTATTGCTTGGATTTTCAATAAAACTTTAATGAAAGCGAAAGAGTTTCCTTTTGTTATGGAGTTACCCCCATACCGAATTCCTACAGGACAAACTTTGGCAAAGCACATGTGGTTTAAGGCAGCAATGTACCTGAAAAAGATGGGCGGTATTATTCTTATTGCTTCACTATTAATGTGGGCATTGGGTTATTTCCCAAGAGAAATTAATTTCTCTAAAGATTATCAGGCCGAGAAACTTGCAGCAATACACCAAATTGATAATAAACTAAATGTCCCTACCGATAGTATCTCCCTACTTAAAGTAATGGCTTTGCGAAAGATTGATTTCGCTCAACAGGCAGAGCGCCAAGAGAAATCATATATTGGTCAGCTGGGACATTTGGTTGAACCGGCAATTAGGCCCCTTGGTTTTGACTGGAAAATTGGAGTAAGCCTTATTAGTGGAATGGCCGCTAAAGAAATATTAGTCTCTACCATGGGAGTACTCTATCAAACCGACCCAACAGCTTCGGGAACACAGTCGCTCACAACAAAACTCAAACAAGCAACCTATAAGTCGGGTCCCAAAATAGGACAGAAAATTTATACGCCCGTGGTAGCCATGGCTTTACTAATATTTGTCCTTTTCTATTTCCCCTGTGTAGCAACACTCGCAGCTATTCGTAGAGAGTCTGGCGCATGGAAATGGGCCATCTTTGCAATGACCTATACCACCGCCATTGCTTGGATTGCCGCCTTTTTGGTTTACCAGATTGGAAATTTAATAGTGGCATAAGAATGAATATTTAGTATATTTGCGGCCTTAATTATATTTACCATTAGCAAATAAAACGTTCATTATAACAAATAGAAACTAAAGGATCAAATAGAGTTTGTTTTTTCGGGGTGTAGCGCAGCCAGGTAGCGCGTGTCGTTCGGGACGACGAGGTCGTAGGTTCGAATCCTATCACCCCGACTAATCTCTTTTCTTATTTAACCATTTTGCAAACTGAGCTTAGGCTATTCTAAAAGCTTAGAGTTACAATTTTGCCATAATGGCTGTACATAAATTTAGATTTCACTTTTTTAAAGGACCCTAAGAAACCAAATTATTCATTCTATTTCTTGAAAAACAAATAGTTAGCAGCAAAATAATAAAAACTAAAAAATATTTTGATAAAATAGATAAATTATTACCTTTGCAGCCCTTAAAGAAGTAAATTTCTTTAGAACAACACCGAGCTAGCATAGTTAGTTAGAGCGTCCCGATGCATATCGGGAAGGTCGTCAAGCTAAAGCAAGTACGGAAAAATACTACCTGCCGAGGTAGCTCAGCTGGTTAGAGCGTCCCGATGCATATCGGGAAGGTCGACAAGCTAAAGCAAATACGGGAAAATACTACCTGCCGAGGTAGCTCAGCTGGTTAGAGCGTATGATTCATAATCATGAGGTCGGCAGTTCAAACCTGCCTCTCGGTACTTTAGCCACCCAATTGGGTGGCTTTTTTTGTATATCTGTACATTAACAAATGCTATTGAAGAATAGAGCGTCCCGATTGAAAATCGGGAAGGTCGGCAGTTCAAACCTGACTCTCGGTACTTTAGCCTCCCAATTGGGTGGCTTTTTTGTATATCTGTACATTAACAAATGCTATTGAAGAATAG
>WGGC01000201.1 GCA_015491905.1 Bacteroidales bacterium
ACCATATGTCTTGTATCTAATTTATTAAGTACGAAGGTTATGGATAACAGTCCTAATCCTAGAATAAACATTCCGGGCCAATCAAATTTTTTATTAAATCCTGTTTTAATCTTAGGTAAAAACTTTATTGTAAATAAAAGAGAGAAAACAGACAGAAAAACACTAATATAAAAAATTGTTCTCCAGTTTAGCCATTGTGTAATCCACCCTCCTATTACTGGACCTAACATGGTTGCAGCTCCCCAGGTTAGTGTAACAAAAGCTAGTGCCATTCCTCTTTTCTTTTCGGGGAAAGTATCCCCAACCACGGTACTGGCTATGGGGAATATCCCACCGGCACCCAATGCTTGTACTCCTCTGGCAGTAAGTAAATGACCTAAATTATTCGAAAATATAGCCCATACAGATCCTGCGCCAAAAATAATTATGTTAATTATTAAAATCTTTTTTCTTCCATAATTATCTGAAAGTGCACTCATCATAGGAACTGACAAAACATAAACCAGAGTATATAGTGTTATAATCCAGGAAATATTGGAAGATGGTATGTGTAAATCTTTAGATATATTGTCTAACGCAGGGGAAACAATGGAAATGTCTAATGCTCCCATGAAAACACTGAAAAATAATGCTGAAAGTATAAGCCAATGTTTTTTTTGAATTTTGTTTTCAGAGGTCTTAAGTGTAATCTTTTTTTCTTCCATATTTGTTTGTAATACAGGGCTAATTTTTTGTAAAAGTAATTGATTTTTATTGAAAGTATGACTATAAAAAAAAAGGGCTTACACAACCCTTTTTAAATGATAGTATTTTTTTTCATAAAATAAATATCTAAACTTAAGAACCTTCTTTTAGATATTTATTTTTGTACCTGTGCCATTTCACTTAAAAATTTTTCATCAAATATTTTCTCGCTGAGGTTTTCTAGCTCCTCATCGTATTTTTTTAGAATTTCTTCATAGTGAGGATCCTTTAAAGCAATCTCAGCATCTTCATCTTCACCTTTTGCATCAGGAGTTAGGATATTATATTTAAAGTTTTCATAATGATCTCTTATGGAGCATGGCATTAAAACATTTCCCTTATGGTCGGGATTATCAAAGCCATAATCTTTTTGCCATTTTCTTCCATTTTTAAACATTTTAGATTGTAAACCATCTGCAATAGTTTTGTTATTAGCATATAAGTCTTTAACATTTTCTACATGATAGGGTACAAACACACATGGCATAATATTTCCGTTCCAGTCAATATAGAAATAACCTCCCCATCTGCCATAAGCTATACATCCTCCTGATAATGAAGCAGAATTCCAGAAATCAGCAACCGGATAATGTTTTTCTGCAAGAAGTTTTTCCCATTTTTTATATAGTTTAATCCGCTGTTTTGGGGTTACCATTAGTTCTGTAACATCTTTTCCTCTTCCAATAGGCATTAACTGAAATTGCCACATATAAGTAGCCCCTTGCTCTTTGAAGAAAAAATCATAAAATTCATCACCCAATAGCAAGTCTGTATTTTTACTTGTAGCTGTTACAGAAATACCAAATGGAACACCAGCTTCACGTAGGTTTTCCATAGCCTTTAAAATTCTGTGATATACTCCCTTCCCTCTTCTGTAATCAGTTTCAACCTCGAAACCTTCAACAGAAATAGCAGGTGTTACATTGCCTAATTTTGCAAGTTTTTTTGCCATTTCTTTGGTTAAAAGAGTTCCGTTTGTATATACCAGAAAAAACATATCGTTAAACTCTTCAAAAATATCTAATATTGTTTTTCCATCACTTTTATACATGAATGGTTCTCCTCCGCTTACTGTAATAAAACGACTTCCAAAAATGTCATGGGCTTCACGAACTATTCTTCTTGTAGTTTCAAAGTCTAATTTTTCTGCGATAGCAGCATCTGCTGAGGCATAGCATCCTATACAGTGTAGGTTGCAACCTTTTCCCGGTGACAGAACGAGAAATTTAGGAGGATATTCGCCATATTTTTCTTTATATGCTTCTTGAACATCTGTAACTTTTTCTGTTCTGCTACTTTTAAATGTGTCCCCAACAAAAACATTTACCATTTTACGTGTTACAGCAGGTTTAATAAAACCATGATCCAAATTGTAACTTGCTTGTTTCATTAAGGCAGAAATAAACTGATAGCGTTCTTCCTTTTCTGCATGAAAGGCTAAGGTGTCATCATTAACTATAGTTTTATGGATATACTTGTCAATTTGTTTTACAGCAATGTTCCGTAACATTTTGTTGTTAACTACTGTATTTATTCCTTCTTTAAACAGATTTTCTTGTAATTTCATGATTCCGGTTTTTTTAAATTAATACATATAAATTAAATAAATAAGAACTTAAATACTGTTTAAGACTTTATTTATAACAGTAAAAATACATGTTTTTTATAAAAAAACTTAGAAAATGGTTATAAATAATTATAAAAATACCTAAAATCAGATAGTTTAAAAGGATTATAAATTAATATATTTTGGATTGTGGGGTGTTAATCATTTTGTTATAAATTATGAAAAATAGTAATAAAATTATATAAAAAATGATTTACTGATTATTACAATATATATCTGTTATTTATAAATAATTAATTTTTTGGTTTTTTATATTGAATAAAATAGAAGTAAAATTATTTCTGTAAATTATATTAAGTTGATTATTAAGGATTGTTATTCTTCAATAAAAATACTTTTTTTAACTTTTTGTTTTTTCTTATAATATTTGGCTCCCATCATTTGTCCAATAAAAAATCCTGCAATTAGAAATGGATAAGTGTAAAATTGAAAACCTAACCCAAAGCCAAATCTTAATAAAACTACAAAAGGTATTGGCAAATGAACTGCTAAAAACCATTTCCAGGAAAATTTTTTTACTGATGCTCTCCAAATCCCAAATGGCACATTTAAGATAAATACTAAAATTGTAACAATAATAAGGTTGATATATGATTGCATTTTTTCTTTTTATGAATAATAAAAATTTAATAAACAAACCTTCTGAACACTCAGAAGGTTTGTAATAAGATAAATAGAGTTAATTATTTGTTTTTGTTTTTGTTTTGCGCATCCATAACAGCCACCATAATCATATTAACTATTTCATTTACTCCGCTTCCCATCTGTAAAACATGTACCGGTTTATTCATTCCATTTAATATGGGGCCAATTATTTCAAAACCAGCCGTTTTATTTAAAAGTTTATATGCAATATTAGCTGCAGATAGATTAGGGAAAATAAGAGTGTTGACTTCTGAGTCTAAAATTTTAGCAAATGGAAAACTTTCTTTCATTAAATCAGAATCTAAAGCTATATTAGCCTGCACCTCTCCATCAATTTCTATTTCAGGATGCCGTTCATGTAAAATAGAAACTGCGTTACGTACTTTTATCGGTTCGTCAGCATCAACAGAGCCAAAATTTGAATACGATAACATAGCTATTACCGGATTAATATTAAATCTTTTTACTACTTCAGCAGTTTGTAAAGCTATTTGAACCAGCTCATCAGTATTTGGATTTTTATTTATTGTACAATCACTTAAAAATAAAGGTCCTTTCTTAGTTATTATAATATATAAACCTGATACAATTTCTGCGCCGGGTTTTCGTCCAATAATTTGTAATGCGGGTCGTATAGTGTCAGGATAATTTCTGGTTAAACCAGATAATACAGCATCTGTTTCTCCATTTTCAAGCATCATAATACTGTAATAACTTTTTAGCTTCATGAATTCACTTGCAGCATGTTTAGTCATACCTTTTCTTTGCCGTTTTTGAAAAAGTTGTTCTGTATACTCTTCTCTTTTTTCTTTATTTAACTCAGATTTATAATCAATAATAGTTGATTTTTTTAATTCTAATTCATGTTTTTTAATAAGTGCTTTAATTTTACTTTTATCCCCAAGCAAAATTGGTATGGCTAATTTTTCATTTGCAACTATTTCTGCAGCTTTTAAGATATTGTAATGTTCGGCATCTGTAAGTAAAATTTTCTTCGGGTCTTTTTTACAAGATCCACGCATTTGTCTTTTTAACGGGTTAGTTAAGCCCATGCGTTTTCTTAGGTCTTCTTTATATTTTTCCCAATCAGGAATAGATTTTCTTGCAATCCCTGAATCAATGGCAGCTTTGGCTACAGCCGGAGCTACTGTTTCTATTAATCTTGGGTCAGTGGGCTTGGGAATTATATAGTCTTTACCAAATTTTAAATTGTTAATACCGTAGGCAAGGTTAACTTCTTCGGGTACAGGTTCTTTGGCTAATTTTGCAAGAGCTTTAGCTGCAGCTAATTTCATTTCTTCATTTATTTTTTTAGCACGAACATCCAATGCTCCTCTAAAAATATATGGAAAACCAAGTACATTATTTATTTGATTTGGATAGTCTGATCGTCCTGTAGCCATTAATGTATCAGGACGTGTTTTCATAGCCAAATCATAAGAAATTTCAGGGATAGGATTTGCAAGAGCAAAGACAATAGGATTTTCAGCCATAGTTTCGAGGTATTCAGGCTTTAATAAATTTCCTACTGATAATCCCAGAAACATGTCCGCATCTTTAATTGCTTCTTCCAGTGTGTGTATGGGTTTATCCGTAATAAACATTTTTTTTATTTCGGTTAAATCCTTTCTGTCTTTACTAATAACTCCTTTACTATCCAGCATTATAATATTTTTAGGATTTGCTCCTAATTTGATATAAAGTTTTGTACAGGAAACTGCTGCGGCACCGGAACCACTAACTACAATTTTAATATCTTCTATTTTTTTACCAATTATTTCTAAGGCGTTTAGTAAGCCGGCAGAAGAAATAATTGCTGTCCCGTGCTGGTCGTCATGCATTAAAGGTATGTCTAACTCTTCTTTTAAACGTTCTTCAATGTAAAAACATTCGGGAGCTTTTATATCTTCAAGGTTTATTCCACCAAAAGTTGGTGCAATAGCCTTAACTATTTGTACTAACTTTTCAGGATCTTTTTCATTAATTTCAATGTCAAAAACATCAATATCAGAAAAGATTTTAAATAATAAACCTTTTCCTTCCATTACAGGCTTCCCGGCTTCCGGGCCTATATCTCCAAGTCCGAGTACTGCAGTACAGTTTGAAATAACAGCTACAAGGTTTCCTTTAGTTGTATATTTATAAACGTCTTCGGGATTATCTTTTATAGCTAAACAGGGATCTGCTACTCCGGGTGAATAAGCTAAGGATAAGTCTCTTTGTGTGGAATGGGGTTTGGTTGGTATAACCTCTATTTTGCCTGGACGACCTAATGCATGATATTTAAATGCATCTTTACGAAATAATTTATCCATAATTTTGTTTTTTTATTGAACAAAGGTACAATATATTAAATGTAGTTGTAGTCGATATGAAAATTTATTGTTAATTTATAAACGAAATAAAATAGAAATATATTTAAAATATAATAATTTGAAAAAGAATATGGTAAAAGGGAAGTGGATTGTGGTTGGTGGTACCGGCAGGAACATTGGAAAAACAACTCTGGTTGAAATACTAATTAATTATTTAAGTGTTAAGCATGATGTTATTGGTATAAAAATTTCCAATATGAAACCGGAAAATATGAAATATCATGGTAACCATGATCTTCTCCCTGATAATTATTTAATCTCTGAGGAAAATAATAAAAATGGAAATAAAGACAGTATGCGTTATTTAAAAGCCGGTGCTAATCGGTCTTACTTTGTTCAGGTAAATGATGCAAATTTAGAAAATGTTTTACCGGAGCTTCTTATGCTGTCGAAAAATGATGAAATTGTGGTCTGTGAATCTAATAGTTTGTCAAAGGTAATATCCCCTAATCTTTTTTTTATGGTGAAAGGTAAATTTAATTATAATAGTAAAAAGGATTGGCCTGAATTAATTAAAAAAGCTGACCTGATAGTGCCTGCAATGGATATAAAGGCTTTTAATAATATTGCCCAGGCCTTGGATTTAAAGGATGACAAAATTCAGTTACAAGAGGGCTTTTCATTAGGGTAAATGGTATCTGTATGTTACATTATCAATTACCGGTAAAATAATAAAATCCTTGGATTCCCATTCCAATGTAACCAGATTTCCATATCCGGGTTTTCCTGCCATATAAATTCCATTATCTAAATCTATAAATTTAATATCTGAAGATTTAATGGAGAGTTCAATTAATTCCAGGTTGACAGGTACATGTCCGTGAATTAATTTTTTATTCCTTATTTTTTTTGAATCTACTTCAAAGTCTCTTATCCATAGCATCGACCGGGCATCTGTAAAAGGATTTTCAATATTAAAATTTAAGCCGGCATGAACAGCAATAAAATCATCTGTTTCTACAAACAATTCTAAATTTTCCATCCATTGAATATATTTTTTTGGAATTAACCGAGGCCGTTTAACTCCAAAACTATCCAGTGTTTTGTTGCCACCGTAAGCTTCCCAGTTTTTTTGTATTGTAGTTTTAGATTTTATTCCTAAATATGATTTTAGTTTTAAATCTTCATAATAAGTCTGAATGCAAACAGCTTCATGGTTTCCTTTTAGGGTGGTTACCCTGAAGGGTTTCTCCTGTAACCCCAGGATAAAATCAATAACACCTTTGCTATCAGGGCCTCTGTCTATATAATCTCCAAGAAAAATCAGATGATCATGTTTTTCCGGTTTGATTTTTTCTTCAATAAGGTACTTTAATGTCTTTGAACATCCATGAATATCAGGAATGAACCAGGTTTTGCTTTTCATCGAATAAATTAGTAATATATAGTAACAAAAATAAAAAGGGAAGAAATCCCACACTTCCCCTTTTATTTGATTTTGATTTTTATTTTGCTTTTGCCTGATTAGCAACTTTTTCCATTAGTTTTTTCACTTCTTCGGGATCTCCCAAAAAATAATCTTTAACAAAATTCAAATTATCATCAAATTCAAAAACATAAGGTATTCCTGTTGGGATATTAAATTTAATGATTTCCTCTTTGCTCATGCCTTTTAAATACATAACTAAAGCTCTTAAACTATTGCCATGTGCTGCTACCAGTAAGTCATCATGTTCTTTTAAAGATGGTTTGATTTCTGATTCCCAATAGGGCATCATTCTATCAATAACTTCTTTTAGCGATTCTGTTAATGGAATTTCCTCGGGTTTCAAATCTGCATATCTGGGATCGAATTTAGGATTTCTCTTGTCATCATCAGATAATGGTTCGGGTGGTACATCAAAACTTCTTCTCCATAAAGTTACTTGTTCTTCACCAAATTTTTTTGCTGTTTCAGCTTTGTTTAAACCTTGCAGATTCCCATAATGTTTTTCGTTAAGTCGCCAGCTTTTTCTTTCTTCAATCCACATCATATCCATTTCTTCCAATGCAAGCCATAACGTTTTAATGGCTCTGGTTAGATAAGAAGTGTAGGCTCTTTTAAATTTATATCCTTCTTTTTTTAATACCTGTCCGGCTTTTTTTGCTTCTTTGATTCCCTGTTCTGTCAACGGGACATCAGTCCACCCGGTGAAACGGTTTTCTTTGTTCCACAAGCTTTCTCCATGTCTTAATAATACGAGTCTTTTCATGATTTCAGAATTTTTTATTTTTATTTAAAAATTTGACCTTATCTTTGTCAAATGAGGCGCTTTCAAATACCAAAAATAATTTACCGGTTTTATCCGGAATTGCTTTGGAAAGAGAATGTTACATCCAAAGAAATATATTTGACATTTGATGACGGCCCTCATCCGGACGTTACTCCAAAGGTATTGAATATTCTATCACAATTTAATGCAAAAGCGTGTTTTTTTTGTGTAGGAGAAAATATTTTAAAATATCCTGAAACTTTTAATTTAATTAAAAAATCAGGTCATCAAATTGGTAATCACACTTTTAATCA
>WGGC01000202.1 GCA_015491905.1 Bacteroidales bacterium
AAAATGGCATATCCTCAAAATAGCGGAAACCTCCTTTAATTATAAAACCAAATTTTTTGGAGATATTTCCTTTTGCACCTGCATATATTTCGTATCGTGTATTTTGCCATCTGAAATAATTATTATATGAAGCAAGAAACGGATTTTCAAAGGCTAATTTCCTATAGCTTTGTTTTTGTAATCCTCCCTGAATACCACCAAATACGGAAAAAGATTCAGGAATTAAATTTATATTTACTTTTAAAGAAGGATATATATGCAGTTTGGTTATGCGTTCTTGTAACCGCTCAAATTTTGCACCTGCCGTAAAGGAAAAAATACCATATTTAGCATCAAAATAAGGCATGATACTGATGAAATTATTTTTATTACCATAATATTTATTTTGATTTTGAAAAAATTGATAACGCCCCGTTATTCCCAATTGTTGATGGTTAAATATCTGTGTCACATCAAAGGCTTTATGCACATCAAAGGCTGCTGTCAAGTTATTTTCTGAAGTTCCGAATTTATCAAAAAAAGAATAAGCCGAAAGCCTGATTTGGTGTTGAATTTTTTCAAAGCTGCGATACCGGCTGGCAAAAGTTAATGAAATAGTCCCCAATTGATAAACTTGTTTTAAAACAGCATCATTTTTATTATATGTAAGAGTATCATTAGTTGTATTATATCCATAGTAATGAAGTGTCTTAAGGGTATATCCGGCTTTAATCTTCAATAAATAAAATCCCAAATACCGGGTAACTTCTGTCTCTGCCATGGTGGTTGAAAACGAAGAAGGTAAATAATTTTTTATGTTTTTAAAAGATGACAGGTGATATAGGTGCAAATTCCATCGGTAAACATTTTTTTCACTTTTACTATGAAAAAAATCAATATAAGGAGATATCCTGCTGCCCAATCCTCCATAAAACACATTATTCCATTTCTTCTCATTAATATAAGTTCTAACGGGGAGTGGTTTTAAGGGCTGCAGGGAAATTTCTGTTGGTAATTCATGTATCGTATTCCAATCTGATGCAGATGGAATGCTCCCGGATTTAAATGTATAAGGTTGTGGAGTGAAATTAATTCTTGCTGCCCGCTTAATTACCGGACCGGAAGTGCCATAAATAGTAACATTCTCACTTTTACTACTCCTGATAGTATCTTGTTTACTTTGAGACAAACCACTTTGTAACCCAAATAAAACAAAAAAAATAATTAATAAATCTGCTCTTTTACTCTTTTTCATTCTGTCATTTATCAATTTTCTTAAAATTTCTTTTTAAACATATTTATTATGAAGTTTATTTCTTCATTTTTTTTCTGTTGGAAGCATTTGCAATTTCTTACGGGCAATATCCTTTAAATAATTACCGGGATAATTATTCAATACACTTTTTAAGGTTTCACGAGCCTGAAAAATATTACCTTTTTTTACATAAATGTCAGACAACAGAATAAAACTTTTGGCTACCCAGTAAACTTCACCGGGAAATTTATCAGAAATCTCAAAGATCTTTTTTTCAGCATTATCATATTCTCCCTTGTTAAAATCAATTTTTGCAATATAATAAGCAGACTCTGCTCCCAAAACTCCCTTTGATAGATTTTGAACTATATTAAATTCTTTCTCTGCTTCCCTATAATTATCTGATTTCAATGCCACTTGCCCTAAAACATAATGGGCATATACTATCTGATCAGCTGAAATACCGGTAATTGAGAGTAATCTCTTTGCATCATAAACTGCTGTATTCCCGTCTCCTGCCAAAAAAGCTGAACGCATACTACCATCGGCAGCTTCAATTTTAAGAGATAAATCATCTGTTTTATTGTACAAACGTGAATAATCTATTTCAGCATCATGATATTTTTTTAATGAATAGTTGATTCGTGCAGCATGAATTAATGCAGAAACAGTAAAATCATTTTCCGGATACCCAATAATTTTATTAAACATATTTAAAGTCTGTACAGTATCCTTCTCTTTTAAATAACACTTAGCAAGGTAATAATATGATTTTAAGACATATCCACCCTGAGGGAAATTTTTCAAGTAGCTATTCAATGAAGAAATAACCTTTTTACAATTACCCGTAAGATAAGCATCCTCACCAACTGAAAAACTAAGAGAGTCTTCTCTGCTTTTAGATATTTGAACAAAATCCAATTTCCGGGCATAATTAAAATAAGCTTGTAAATTGCCCTCGTCTTTATAAATACTTTCCAAAGTCCCCAGGGCTATCTTTGCTTCTGACGATGCAGGATATTTTGAAACAACCTGTTTTAAGACAGCAATAGCTTTATTATTTTGATTATTTTGATAATACAACAAACCCATTTTTACTAATGCTTTACGTGCAAACAAGCTACCCGGCTGCTCACTGATAAGTTTATTAAAATATATAATCGCTGATCGTGAATCGTTTAATGCACTGTTATATGTATCAGCAATATCATACAAAGAGCGGGCAAAATATACTGAATGTGGGAAACCGGAAACCAACTGTTGCAAAGTTTTAACTTTTTTGGAAAACTCACCTTTTACACCATAACAATATGCTTTTTGATAAAGGGCATAGGGAGCCTGATTACTTGTTGCATTAATAACCCTGTTATAATAGGTAATAGCAGCTTCATAATTTTTATTCATTAAATAGCTGTCTGCAATACGTAATAATGCATCATCTTTTAACCTTGAGCCTGCTCTATTCTGCATTAAGAAACGCTTAAAAAATTCAATTGCGGCTGTATAATTCCTCATGTCAAAGTAGGCATAACCCAAATTATAAAATGTACGATAATAGAAGCTTAAATTCCTTGCTGCTCTTGAAATAAGAAAAGTTTTATAATATTTAACAGCAGCACGGTAGTTGCCAAGCCGGAAATAAGAATCTCCCAACCAAAAGATTGATTTTAACCGCAAAGTATTATCAGGCGTGTATTTTAATGACTTGCTAAAATATGACAACGCCTGCCGAAAACGCCCGCTATGAAGATCTTCTATAGCCTGCTGATAGGTTAGTTTCTGATAGGCCTCCCTAAGTATAGCTCCCGGATTCACTTTCCTTTCGATAGAGGCAATAGCAGCATATTTATTTTGATTTTTGAGATATAATTGTAGCAATAATGCTGCTGCCCGGTCTTTTTGCTTTGGTGAAATGTGTGGGTTGTTAATAAATTGCTCGGTTACCTTAACAGGATCATGATAGGGGTCCCCTTTTAACCGTAAAGTAACTTTTAAGTAAGAAAATAAAGCTGTTGCAGTAAATTCTGTATTTTTTTGCAACTCGTACGCCGAATAAAAAGCAGTTTGAGCAAATCTATCCTCCCCTGTTTTCAGGTATGCCTTTCCCAGAAAAAGTAATGCACTTTGCGCAAGTTCAGTATTTTCTCTACTTGCATTTTGAAAATATGTTACTGACTGACTGAATTCTTCTTGATAAAAAAGACTAACTCCTATCCTGTAGTTTATAACAGGAGAAATAGTTTCCCTGGTGTTATCCAAATACTTTTTAAAATATAATAGCGCATTGCGATAGTCACCTTTCTGATAATAAGAATTGGCCAACAGCAGTGCTATTTGCGGTTTAACATTTCTTTTGGCAATTTTCAAATATTCCGTTCCCTCACTAATTACCTTTTCAAGTGAATCTTGTTCATAATAAATTTGCAACAAATATGCCGGTACTTTATTTTTAAATCCGGGTTTGTTTTTTATCTTTTCAAACCCCTGCAATGCTTTCTCGAAATTACCATTTCTATATGATATATAAGCATAGTAGTAATTTGCAGCTATAGCATACGGAGTATTAACATTGATAACATTATTCAATAACTTTAGTGCTTGAGTATATTTCTTTCTTTTAATCAAACAAACTCCTTTCTGATAAAAATAACGGTACTGCAAGGGTTTGCTAAGGTCATCGGGAATTATTTTTTCAAAAATACGGTATGCCACACTAAATCTGCCTTGCTTAAAATAATAATCAGCCATTGCCATATTTATTTCAGGAAGGAAAACACTCTCAGGATATTCATTAGAAAATTTGGTTATACGGTATAATACATCTGCATCTCCCAAATTAACAGCACACAAAATAGCATAGTAACGCGAATTTTGCTTCAACACACCGGATTTTTCCTTCGCAGCAAAAGCATCAAATAACTCCAGTGCCGAACCATAATCTTTTTGCTGATATAAAGAGTAGGCTTTCTGATAAAGAGAAGGCAGGGCTTCACTCCCCACAACATACTGAGCATGCCCCACATAAGAAAAATAAAGAAAAAATATAAGAAGATTTATGTATTTAAATTTTTTAAATGCCATAGTAATGAAGAATAAATAACGTTATTTATCTTTAATGATTATTTAACAAAGCTAACGGAAAAAAAATGGATTTGTTTTGTTATTACTGTAAGATTTTAACATTGTAAGGTTAAAAGTAAAATACCGGATCAGGTTAAAAAAGAGACAACTTTCGCCATAAACAAGTCTTTATCAATGGGTTTTGAAATATAATCATCAAATCCTGCCTTTAGAAATTTATTTTCATCTCCCATCATAGCAAAGGCTGTCTGAGCAATTACAGGCACTTCAGGACGTAGCTTTTTCATTTGTTTAATCACCTCAAAGCCGGTAATTCCCGGTAATTTAATATCTAAAAGCACCAAATCTATTTCAGGATGATTTTCAAATATCTCAATGCCGGATTCTCCATTTCCTGCCGTTAAAACTTTTATATTATCGTTTGCCAATATTTTTTCAAGATATAAACTGCTCATCTTTTCGTCTTCCACAATTAATATAACATGGTTAGAAGTAATATCTTCAACTTTTCCGGTCTTTTTTTCATTTTTACCTTCCTGTAACCTTATATTTTCTACCGGTATTTTCATCTCAAAAACAGAACCTTTTTTATATTCTGATTGCACCTGAATATCGCCACCCATCATATCCACAATCATTTTTACAAGATATAACCCTATACCGGTTCCGCTGTATATCTTTTCTTCATAATCTTCCACCTTATAAAACCTGTCGAACAAATGTTCAATATGTTTAGGATGAATTCCTATTCCATTATCTTTAACAATAAAACGCAAGGTACTTTCTTCAACATACATTCCAAGTTCTATTTCACCTTTTTCTGTAAACTTAATTGAGTTATTTATTAAATTAGTAAGTGCCTGACGAATACGCGAACAATCGGTTACAGCTGTAACACGACTTTTAGGCCTGGACAAAACAAATAAAACCGAATCATTGGCACTCTCTTCAAGAATTTTATTATAATATCCGGCTATCTCAATTAGCATTTGTGTCAAATCACAATTTTCCTTTACCATTTTTATCTGACCGGTTTCAAACAACGAAACGTCAAGCACGTCGTCAATAAGCCGCAGCAAAACATCATTGTTGCTATTAATTATATTACTATAATAATTAAGTTCATCATCAGATAAATCACTTTCGGCAATAAGATTACTGAAGCCTACAATAGCATTTAAAGGAGTGCGTATTTCATGAGACATATTCGCTAAAAAAGAAGTCTTTAGCCTGTCTGCCTCCATAGCATGTTCATAAGCCCTTTGATA
>WGGC01000203.1 GCA_015491905.1 Bacteroidales bacterium
CTTTCTAGTTGAAAATTTCTTAGTTTAATAGAAAAAGGAAGCTTAATATCCTTAGCTCCATAACGAAGGTTAATAGTTACACCGTTAATACTTAATTTTGCAGGTATTCCTCGAAATCCTTTTCCTCCTTGTAAAGCAATTTCTTTTGTTTTGCTACCTGATTTTGCCTTTATCCAAACAACATCCATTAGTCCGCTATTCTTTTTTTCTCCCGGCATAAAATCAACTTTTCCTTTCTGGTAATATCCTGTTTGAACAAGGTTCAGTTTACCTATTGTATATAGATATCTTTGTGCAAAAGATTGAACTGTATTTGGAGCGTAGACATTAGGTTTGCCGGCACCCATTGGCATTGTCTTTATTGAGTCTGGTGCTGTAATATTTAAACTACTGCCATTTATTAAAATATTTATAGCTCCGGGTATTGGGGAATCTCCAAAGTGTACCTTATAGTTGCTGATCTGTTCTGTCTGTCCCGCTTTTAGATATAAGTTCTTTCTTCCCTGTCCTGATGAAGCGACTAATAATACAATAGGTTCTCCATTTTGACTTTGTCTTACAACTTCACGTGCATGTGCAATAAACCTTTCTGATTTTAATTCAACTTTTTTATTATTTACTTTTATTACCTCATGAAATTCGTGAGGTGTTAATACTGATAATAATACATGCTTGTCTTTTACTATATCTTTACCATCCTCTTTAAAAGAACTGATAACATAAGTTCTGTCAGAAAACATTTCATTAGATGTTTTTCCTTCACGTAAATGTAAAATGCCTTCATAACTAATAAACCGTGTAATTGCTGCCCCTAACAAAATTATTAGAAATGCAAAATGAAAAAGGAAAATAGTGAATTTCTCTTTTCTATACATCCTGTATCTGAATATGTTTGCTATTAAATTTATAGCCAGCAGGCCTAATAAAACTTCAAACCATACAGCATTATATACTACTGCTTTTGCTGCCAGTGTGCCAAAATCATTTTCTATGAATGTTGCAGTACCTATGGATGCCGCAAAAACTAAAAGTAGAATTCCCATTGTTGTCATGGAAAAAAACAAATTGGATATTTTCTTCATTTGATATTTGATATTTTTAATACATAAATATGTATATTTTTACAATTAATTTATCAGACAGGTTAAATTTTAGGGCGTTTTATTTTATCTGACTTTTAAATAACTTAAAATTAAAATGCAAAGCAAATTTGCATGATCCTTTATTAATCAAAATTATCTTTTATAATTACATCGAGAGCGCCTACACCAAATTTACTTATAGCGGCTTGTTTACTCTCAAGTAATTCATATATTTTAATTTCCTTTACTATTTCATTTTTTAAAGTCCCATTTCCTACACCATGAATAAAAGTAACCTTATGGTAATCATTCGAAATAGCACTTTCTAATGCCTTTTTAAAGTGATTAAGTTGTATCTTAAGCATGTCCTGACTGTTTAGCCCTGCTATATTATCTATTATTTCTGCAATGTGAAGGTCAACAACAGCTTCTCCCTGTCTGGTTTTGTACTTTTCAATAAATGGCAGTTCTTTTTTCTCAGATGCTTTGGAAATAGTTGCTGAATGATTACTTTTTCCTGCATTATAACCTGTATTAGCTTTTTGAAGAGAACTAATGAGAGAAATAATAGAAATAAGTGCTTTACTATTTGTTAGGGTATTATCTATATAACTCCCTTCTTTGAAAAACCGACTTGTTTTAATATTAAAATCAGAATGAACCGGCAAAAATAATGTGTTTGACTGTTCAGGGTGAAACATGAGTTGTATAATACCTTTATTCCATAATTCAATATCGTCTTTTTCAATTAATGCCAAAGATATTTTTGAATCCGGAGGAACAGAACCATAATCAATTCCTGTAATTTGTCCGTTTCTTTCTAAAAACAAATTGTATAATATGTCGAAATGAGTATGATTAATCAAAAATATTTCCAGTTTTCCTGTTAGTAACCATTGTTGATCTTGCGGCTCAAAAGCAAGATATATACCCGGTTTTTCTTTTGGTGTTTTCCAGGTTGAAATGGAGGTTATACTTTCTTCAGGAATGTTAACTTCAACATTAGCCTTTTTGTTATCTGGTGAATTTTCTGATTGTTTATTGGAATTTTTATTACTGTTGGACTTATATCTGTAATCCGGAATAATATCACTAATTAAGACCGGTAATTCAAACCCATCTTCAGTTTGAATTTTTACCATCTTATTATCAATTATTTTTACTATTTCACCACCGCCTGGTTCATCCAAAAAACGAACTTTATCCCCAATTCTATATTGCATTTTCTATATTATATTATTCTACAAAAGTAGATATATTATTTAAATAGAAGCATATTTTTATTTGTTAAATTAGAATAAATATAAATAAGAAAATTTTATTTTTTCAGGTGATCTATAATTATAACATAGAAAGA
>WGGC01000204.1 GCA_015491905.1 Bacteroidales bacterium
ATGGGGTCGCATGGCCATGGTTGGTTTAAAGACTTACTTTTTGGTACTACTATTGAGGCTGTGCGACATAAAGTAAGTATTCCTGTGTTGGTTGTCCAGACGAAGAAATCAGGACAACTTTAATTTCAGTTAAGTATATTTTGATTCCAACAACAAAAAAACACATCTTTTCCGGGGTTCAGAAAAGATGTGTTTTAATTATAGAATAAAAAAATTAAACTTTAGGATAAAAACCTTTCGGCTTCAATAGCAGCCATACAGCCAGTTCCTGCCGCAGTAATAGCCTGACGGAAATGTTTATCCTGTACATCTCCTGCAGCAAATATTCCGGGAACATTGGTAGCAGTTGAATCAGGTTTTGTTTTCAGGTATCCTATTTCATCCATTTCCAGTTTTCCTTTAAAAATATCTGTATTAGGTTTATGCCCAATGGCAACAAAGAAACCTTCAATATCAATTTTCTTTTCCTCACCGGTTTTATTATTAACCAAAATAGCTCCATTTAAAGCATTTGAGAAAGCCCCTTCAACACCAACAATTTCTTTAACTTCATGATTCCATAGTACTTCAATATTTGGTGTATTTAGTACTTTTTTCTGCATTGCTTTGGAAGCTCTAAGCTGGTCTCTACGATGAATAAGGTAAACCGTTCTACACATATTGGCGAGATAAGTTGCTTCTTCAGCAGCGGTATCACCACCACCAACAACAGCAACATCTTTTCCTTTATAAAAGAAACCATCGCAAGTGGCACAAGCAGAAACACCGCCACCTTTAAATTTTTCTTCTGAATCGAGGCCAAGATATTTAGCCGTTGCACCTGTAGCAACAATGACAGTGTCTGCCAATATTTCACAACCATCATCAATCTTCACTTTAAACGGGCGTTGTGAAGTATCTACATCAACAACAGTACCCCAGTGGATATGTGCACCAAGACGTTCAGCTTGTTTTTGCAGGTCTTCCATTAATTTAGGGCCATCAATACCTTCGGGATAACCGGGAAAATTTTCAACTTCGGTAGTAGTTGTAAGCTGTCCTCCAGGCTCCATACCCTGGTAAATAACAGGATTTAAATCAGCACGTGCAGCATAAATAGCAGCCGTGTAACCGGCAGGTCCTGAACCTATAATCAGACATTTTGTTTTTTCCATGTTCAATATTGTTTTAAAGCATTAATTTTTAAAAGTTTCATAAATCAAATAAAGTGCCAAAATAATTTATGAGTTTTAATTATAATACAAAAATAGCTATTTGTTTCATTAATATTCATCTTTTTTATTTATGAGATGTTTTTATTTATCTATAACAAAGGGATATAGTTAAATTAATAGAGTTTGCAGCAGGGATAGGAGTGGAAAGCCTGCAGGTTAAGGGTTGATGGAGGCTTCCGGAGGCGGGGCGACATTAGGAGCCCCCGAAAGCGGTTAGCCGAACACAACCGTTTACCGAGGACTTGCAACGTATAGCCCGGTTCAGCTGCCCAAAAAAAGAAAAAATTAATTAAAATTTAACCGTACTGACTTATTTTCTGAAGTGCCTCAGGTTGAAGGATCTCCATGTTTTTACCTTTTAGAGAAATCAGACCCTCTTGCTTAAAGTCTTTTAAAATACGCATGACACTTTCAACAGAAATGCCGGTAAGGTCGGCAAAATCACTTCGGCTTATGGGTAAATGAAATTGAGAGGATTTAAAGACTCTCAGTGACAAGCACATAAGCAAATCGGCGATGAGGCCGCATGATTGCTTCCGGGTTAGGCAATAAAAGCGGCCATAAACCTGAGCTGTATTTTCGTTTTGAACATTAAGGATACGAAGGGCAAATTGAGGGTTATGCTCTAGAATTTTCCGGAAAGCCTGCATTTCGATAAGTAAGGCGGAGGATGGAATATAGGCAGAAGCAGAATAAATGAATTGATGATTTCCATCATAAAAAGAAGAAAGGCCGACAAAATGATTTTCCGGGATAATTTTTATGATCAAGTCTTTGGCATTTCCTTCCATGTACGCTTTTATTAAGCCCGATTGTAAAAAGACAACATGAGAAGCAAAGCTACCCTGTTTGATAATTTGCTCATCGCGGTCATAACTCATTTTAATACTGTTATTTTCCAGAATGCTCCATTCTTGAGGAGTAAGAACATTAAAGCAGTCATCGTGGGGATTTTCGAGCATGCAATTATTCTGATAATCGAATTTAGAGTTCATTGTTTGTTTATTTTTTCACAAATGTAAATTATTTTATGATAAAAAACACGTTTATACAGAAAAAAATATGTCAAATTACAGTTTTAAAGTTGGGGAATTACAGGTACCAATTAAATAAATAATGCGGATAAGCTATTATTTTTGTTAAACTTTTAACAGATAAAAATATTTAAAAATTAAAGCTAGAAAATCATGAAAAAATTATTTTTTTATTTAATGTTGCTGGGGAGTTTACAAGTAATTATTTTATCAGGATGCAAAGACAAGCCCACTCCTGCTCCGGCACAAAATGCATATAAGACATTAAGTACGTATATGGTTGCCAACCACTTGGATTTAACAGATTTATTATCAGGTTGGGTTATTGCCGGATCATCAGTAGTAGATTCAACAGATTTTAGTGTTCCCGGTTATCATGTTTTTGACATCCGGTCGGCGACAGATTTTGCAAAAGGCCATATAAAAGGTGCCATAAATGTACCACTAGCCGATGTTGTTACTACAGCGCAAGGCTATAAGGACAAGCCAATATTAGTAGTATGTTATACGGGGCAAGCTGCCGGGCATGCTGTTATGGCGTTACGGCTTTCAGGTTTTAGTGATGCAAAGGTTTTGAAATTCGGTTTTGCATCATGGAATCCTATGTTCGAAGGGTCGTGGGCTAATAATATAGGAAATATTGCAGATAACAGTCCAAATTGGGTTACCACTGCTTCGCCGGCTTTATCAACATTTTCAGAGCCTACATGGACATCAACAGCAACAGATGGGAAATCAATATTAGCTGAAAGGGTAAAGCTAATGTTATCAAATGGTTTTCAAGGTGTGAGTGCATCAGATGTGTTAAGTAATCCAACAAATTATGCTATTTATAATTATTGGGACAATACAACATATACCACAATAGGTCATATAAAGGGAGCATATCAGTTTAATCCTATATCGATAGCAGGAGGCCAGTTAAAAAATATCGATCCTGCTAAATTAAATTTAGTTTACTGTTATACGGGACAAACCTCCTCAATGATAACAGCCTGGATGAACGTGTTGGGTTACAACGTAAAAAGTATCAAATTTGGTGTAAATGCAATGAAATACGATGCATTAAAAACAGCCAAAAAGCCGGCATGGCATGGTGCTTACAATTATACATATATTAAATAAAGTCAGTACTAAACACTAGTATATAAATAAAAAACCATAAATAAATTTTTAATTATGGTAGGTTAAATATTGTCAAAACAAAATTTTATACACATGAAGATAATACACAAAAAGAGTCAAATTATTTTTCTTATAACCGGAGTTTTATTATTTATTTTTCCATTTGGAAATACGATAAATGCTCAAGGTTGTGAAACTGACACCCCAACTGAAGGAATAAAAATAATGGGATATATTCAGCCGCAGTTCAACACATATTTTTTTGGAACTGATGCCGCCGGCAACCAAACAAAAAACTCTACATTCTTTTTTAAAAGAGCCCGGTTAGGAGTAATGGGAGCTATTCCATACGACATAAGTTATTATGTAATGATTGAGATGAGCCCTGTTGCAGGTGGCCCCCAATTATTGGATGCCTATATTACCTATGCACCATTTGGAAAAAAAGCCATGTTTTCAATTGGTCAATTTAAGTCTCCATATAGTTTAGAGTTAAACACTCCATGTTTCGCACTACACACTATTCGCCGATCGACAGTTGTTAACCAGTTGGCAAGTCCTTTCAGAGATATGGGACTTATGGTTTTAGGAAAACTGGGGAAAAATGATTTTTTGAAATACCGTATTGCGCTATTAAATGGAACCGGCATAAATCATTTAGATATAAATCAAAACAAAGACCTTGCTTTCAGCATACATATTTCTCCGTTAAAATGGATAACCGTTGGAGGGAGCTATCGTGGGGGATTAGTAGGAAATAAACAATTAAATGGTGATCAAGAGAAATTTTCCAGGTATGCTGTAGATTTCACATTAAAAAAGTCAAATATATTATTTCAGGGAGAGTACTTGTGGGGAACAGATGTAGGAACCGTTATATCCGGAGGTGGATGTGGAGGAAAGAAAGCAGCAGAAATCATAATGAACCCTGTGGAATTAATGACTCTGGCATCTCATAACAAAAATGGTTATTGGGCACTGGCACAATACACAACGCCGTGGAATCTGCAAGCAGTAGTTAAATACCAGTATTATAATTCGGGAAATACAACCTACACATATCTGGGCGAGGCACAGGTTTTTCCCGAAAGCACAACGACTTTGGGCTTTAACTATTTTATAAATGACTGGACCCGGATTCAGGTAAACTACTTATATAATGCCGAACAAAAAGCAAATGGGATTGTAAATGAATATAAAAACGATGCTTTATTAATTCAGGTTCAGGTAAAATTTTAAAAAAAAGCAATTAAAATGAAATCAATTAAATTAATTATACTTTTATTATTTAGTCTGCAAGCCGGTACATATCTATATGGCCAGGGAGGAGTTATTTCAGCAGCAAACTTTATGAAGCTTTATAAAACGGACAAGAACATCTGCATAATTGATGCAGGAAAAACAAAGGATTACACTGCATTTCATATTAAGAAATCCATAAGCATACCATATAATACATTTAATAAAGCAGGTGATATTCCGGCATTAATTAAAACACCGGCTGCCATGGCAAAAATTTTTGGAGATAAGGGTGTAAGTAACAATTGCACTATTGTTTTATATGATGGCGGTTCTCAAAAATATTCTTCACGGGTTTACTGGATATTAAAATATCTAGGGGCCAAGAATGTATATATCCTACATAAGAATATGGCAGCATGGCGCAAGGCGAAAATTCCAATCACTTCCGCTCCCTTTCATAAAAAGTCCACGCAATTTAAAGTAAATCTTCAACCTCAATTACATGCCACCAAACAAGCTGTAGAACAAGCTATAAAAAATCATTCTGCCATAATAATAGACGCAAGAAAGGCAGAAGAACATGCCGGGACAACAAAATACAGTATTGGGCATATTCCAAATGCCATTAACATTAACTATACTGACTTTTTAACTCCAACAGGAGCTTTTAAGTCAAAGGAAGCAATATTACAGATATTAAAAAACCATGGAATAAACGGTAGTAAGCCAATTATTCTTTATTGTCAGACTTCCATTCGTGCTGCTGTAGAATTTGTTGCTCTTACCGCGATACTAAAATGGAATCACGTTAGTGTGTATGACGGCGCATATGTAGAATGGTATTATAATGATTTACCACTTAATAAGAGAAAATAACATTAACACGGCAAAACTAATTTATATTTTTCTCATAAGTTTATAGCAGGCTGAACAGCCTGCTTTTTTTTATATTTTTACCTTTTATTTTTCTGCTTACGCGAAAAGATATATTACGTTTTAAATCAGTTTATTTAATGTACGACAATTCAAAGTTAAAGTTTAAAGAGTTCCCTGATTTTAAAGAAATTAAATGGAAAAGCCCTTCTAACATTGCATTGGTAAAATATTGGGGTAAAAGGCCGGTACAAATACCAATGAACCCATCGGTTAGTTTTACCTTACAAGAATCGGCAACAACTACAAAAATGAATATCCGGCCGGTTCAAGATAAAGAAACCCGGATAAATTTCTATTTAGGAAAAGAAAGTAATGAACTCTTTGCTGAAAAAACATTAGCTTTTTTTAATAGTATTTCCTCTATATTTCCATTTATAAAACAGTTGGACTTTGAAATTAAGTCGGAGAATTCTTTTCCACATTCAGCAGGAATTGCTTCGTCGGCATCAGGGATGAGTGCTTTGGCATTATGTTTATGTGATATTGAGAGAACGTATTTTAGCACATTGCAAACAGAAGATGAATTTTTCCAAAAGGCTTCTTATGTTGCTCGTCTTGGTTCGGGAAGTGCTGCCAGATCTACATTTGGGGGAGCTGTTTTATGGGGAGAAACACCATATATTCCAGATAGTTCTGATTTTTACGGGTTATCATTAAAAGAAAGGCTACATACTGAGTTTAAAAATTATCAGGATACTATTTTAATTGTAGATGCCGGTCAGAAGAAAGTTTCCAGCAGAGTTGGGCATAGCCTGATGAAAACAAATCCTTTTGCATCACATAGATTTGAGCAGGCAAAAACAAATGCTGAAAATATTATTAAAGTATTAGAAACAGGAGACATTGATACCTTTATCAAAATAACAGAATCGGAAGCCCTTACACTCCATGCAATGATGATGACATCAATGCCATACTTTTTATTAATAAAACCAAATACATTACAAATTATTGAAAAACTGTGGGAGTACAGATTAGAAACAGGAATTCCATTAAGTTTTACACTTGATGCAGGACCTAATGTGCATTTATTATATCCACAACAATATAAAAAAGAGATAAAAGAATTTATTTCATCAGAGTTAAAAAAATATTTACAATCACCGGGAGTAATATACGATTATGTTGGAACAGGGCCGGAAAAACTAAATTAATCTATTATCATTAAAAAGTAATTTTTATAGAAAAGATATGGAGCTACAAAAGGAATACCCGGCTAAAATTTTACTCTTTGGAGAATACACTCTAATGAAAGGATCAGCAGCGTTAAGCATTCCTTTTAGAGAAAAAACAGGAAGTCTGAAATTTCTTCCCGTAACAGAAAATAATTTTTCCGGCTCACATAACGATTTAAAAAAGTTTTATACATATTTAAAAAATGAACTTCCTGAGAAATACCAGGATAAATTATTACTGGAGCAGTTTAAAAAAGATATTGAAAAAGGAATAGTTTTTAAAAGTGATATTCCACTAGAGTATGGTATGGGCAGCTCCGGAGCATTGGTAGCATCCGTTTATGCAAGGTATAGTAAAAATCAGCAAAAAGAAAATATAGGATTGGAGGAATTAAAGGATATTTTTTCGGCAATGGAATCGTTTTTCCATGGGAAAAGTTCTGGTTTAGATCCTTTGGTAAGTTATCTAAACCGGCCGGTATTAATTGATGAAAACGGAAAGATTACTACTCCGGAACCAATGAATTATTTTCCTGAAAATATTCCGGTATTTTTAATAGACAGTCGGCAAACCGGCGAAACCCAACCTTTGGTTGATTATTTTATTGAACAAAGTAAAAACTCTGAGTTTAAATATGAGTTAAATAATAATTTTATACCATTAAACAGACGCTGCATTGACTCATGGTATAAA